>NZ_DEXB01000041.1:2188-65976 GCF_002366485.1 Hyphomonas sp. UBA3195 | reverse complement strand
AGATCTTGAAGGATACGGGCCTAGAGGCCGTAAGGCAGGAATTTCTTCACAACGCGAGCAACATCAGCGTGAGAAGCGACTTTCGTGCCGCGGTTCTGACGAATGTACTTCGAATTGTGGCTCATCAGGCGGTGACGCTTACCAGCGACGCCGTGCTTGAGCTTTCCGGTTGCCGTGATCTTGAACCGCTTTGCAGCGGCCTTTTTGGTCTTCATCTTCGGCATTTCATCTCTCCTGTCGTCGAGCTCACACCGTATAGGCGGCCCAGGGTTCATGAGCTGGAGGGCATGCCGTTCGCCCAAACCGCTCGGAAGAGGCGGCTTATGACGGATCAGGGGCAGAGAATCAAGAGGCCAATATGCTGTTACTGCAGGCGATTTCGCACCGCACGGCGGCGTGCTTCGCGTTCGGCTCGCCGCTTTGGCATTTTGAGGCCTACCCAAGCCCGCCAGACAAGGAAAGGCAAAGCAAGCAGACCTAAAAGCAAGACGATATCCATAGGCTTTCCCCTGCCTGAAAGCGTAACTCCGAAATGCGGAAAACTCAAACGGGTCCAGGACCGTGCGGCTATTGCCCTTGCGCCCCCGCCTGAATAAAGTCGCAAATTGTTATAAAGTTTCAGGGGCTGCTTTCATGCGCACGCTACTTCTCGCCGCCTGCATGGCGATATTTGTCATGCCAAGTATAGCTGAAGACGCCGGGAACGGGCCGAAAGACGCGCCTGAGGTGCCGGAGGCGCGGGTCTTCACCTCTGACCATTCGCTTCGGCTCGGCAGCAAGACGGTGACGTACGAGACCGTCGCGAGCGAGACCTATCTGCGCGACGACAAGGACGAGCCAACCGCCTCAGTCTTCTCGGTCTCCTATATCGACACCAGCACGACCAGCGCCGCCCAGCGCCCGATCACTTTCGTCTTCAATGGCGGGCCCGGATCGGCTTCGCTCTGGCTACACATGGGCGCGTTCGGTCCGAAACAGGTGATTACCCCGTCCGATGCGTCCGATGTCGGTGCGCCGCCCTATACAATTCGCGACAACCAGAACTCCCTGCTTGATGTCACCGACCTCGTCTTCATTGATCCTGTCGGCACCGGCTATTCGCGCCCACTCGGCGAGACCGAGGGCAAGGAATTCTATGGCGTCAATGAAGACGCCGAGAGCATCGCCGAATTCATCCGCATCTGGCTGACCGAGAATGGCCGCTGGAACAGCCCGAAATACCTGGCTGGCGAAAGCTATGGCACGACGCGGGCCGCCGCACTGACCGAAAAGCTGCAAGGCGGCTGGAACGGCATCGGTCTCAATGGCGTGATCCTGATTTCGGCCATCCTGGATTTCCAGACTGCGCGCTTTGCGCCTGGCAATGACACGGCCCATCTCGCCTTCTTCCCGACCGAGGCCGCCACCGCCTGGCATCATGGCAAGGCCAACAAGGCAAAGTGGAACAATGATTTCGATGCCTTCATCGAAGACGCCCGCACCTATGCCACCGACACTCTGGCCCCTGCCCTGATCCGCGGCTCGACTCTCAGCGAAGCCGACGAGATTCGCATCGCGCAGGAAATGAGTGAGTTCATCGGCCTGTCGCCGGAATGGATCCGCCTTGCCAATCTCCGCGTTGATCCGGCTCGCTTCCGCAAGGAGCTGCTGCGCCGAGAAGGCTTCACGGTTGGCCGTTTTGATAGCCGGTACCGTGGCGTCGACAGTGAAGGTACGGCCGACACGCCCGAGAACGACCCGTCCGGCTATGGCATGGATGTCGCCTATGTCGCTGCGATCAATGACTATCTGACCCGCGAGCTGAATGTGGACTTCACCCGCCCGTACAAGGTGTTGACGGGAGAACCCGGCTCGCAGTGGAACTGGGATGTGAACCAGCGCGGCTGGCCATCCTATGTGAATGTCACGCCATGGCTCGGCAAAGGCATGCGCGAAAATCCTGATCTGCGCGTGCTGCTCGCCTCGGGATGGTACGATTTGGCAACGCCCTTCTTCGGCGCGGAAATGTCCCTGCACAAGAACGGTGTCGTGCTCGACCGGGTCCAGTTCGATTATTACGATTCCGGTCACATGATGTACCTGGCCGAAAGCGACGGAAAGAAACTCTCCGACGATGTACGCGCCTTCATCGAAGCGGGTCAGTAAATGCTTGGCGGCGGGGATACTGACCAAGCTTTCCCCCGCCGTTTGACGGTTGCTGCTGCAGAAGTGGCGCCGTGAACTCGACAGGGACCCATAGGCAATAATCTGTGAAGGTCATCCCGGCGCGCAAATTCTCCGGGATGGGGACCTGACGAGTCCCGGCAGGCGGAAGAGACAGGGTCGCAACCTGCTCTGCTCCTGAATGCCCCTTCCCTGCGGCCTTGTCTCTCCGCACGCCACACACAAAAAAACCGGAGGGCGCAGGGCCCGTCCGGCTTATTGTGCTGGAGTCAGCAGCGCTGGCTTTAGCGCGGTGCGAGCACCATGGTCATCTGACGGCCTTCGAGCTTCGGCTCGAGTTCAACCTTTGCCATTTCATCGAAATCGTCGCGGACGCGTTTCAGCAATTCCATGCCGAGATGCTGGTGGGCCATTTCGCGACCACGGAAGCGCAGGGTCACTTTCACCTTGTCGCCACCTTCGAAAAAGCGCGTCATCGCTTTCGTCTTCACGCCATAATCATGGGTGTCGATATTCGGGCGCATCTTGATTTCTTTGAGTTCTGAAGACTTCTGCTTCTTCTTCGCAGCCGCCTTCTTCTTGCGTTCTTCGAAGCGGAGCTTGCCATAGTCTAGAATCTTGACGACGGGGACTTCCTGGTTCGGTGAAACCTCCACCAGGTCCATGCCTGCTTCGCGGGCCGCGTCCATGGCAGCCATAATGGGCATCACGCCCTGCTTTTCACCATTCTCATCAATCAAGAGAACCTTGGCGGCGCGAATGTCGTCATTGATACGTGGGCCAGCGGATTTCTGTGGTCCACCGGTGTCTGGTCTGCGAGCTATGGCGAATCTCCTTTGTCGCTATTTCGGTAAGCTTCAATATGCCTGTAAATGCAGGCATCTTCAAGGCGGACGGGCATTCTATACTTCCGCGATCCCGTCAAGATGGCAGCACACCCAAAGCCCGAACCGATTGCCAGACATCGTCGACGCTCAACTCGGCCAGCGTGGGCGCTGAATTGATAATGATGGTCGTGTCGCCGCGCGGGGCCGCATGGTCAGGATTGCTCTCGGTCAGCGCGAACAGAGCAACGCCCGGCGCGCCGGCAATCGCCGCCATATGCATCGGGCCGGTATCATTCCCGACCACAAACAGCGCCTTTTCCGCCAGGGTCACGATCTGGAACAGATCGGTGCGCGTGGTCAGACTCTTTGTGCGCGGCTCCTTACGCACGATCTCATGCGCCAGGGGGCCCTCATCCTTGCCGCCAATAATAACCGGCGTAATGCCTGCATCGGCCACCCGTTTCGCCAATTCCGCATAGTTTTCAACGGGCCATCGCTTGGCCTCCCGATGGGCCGAGGCGCCCGGGATCAACAACATGTAAGGCTCTTCAAGGCTGAAATAGGCTGGCTGCAATCGCGGTGCGTCGCGCAGTTTTGGCCGCACCCAGGAAAGATCTGGCTTTGGCGCGGAATTGCCCAGCCAGCGGCCGCCCGGTGCCACGCCAGCCACTTCGAGCTGTTCTGCCAGTCGGTCAATCGAATGCATGGTGGCGCGCTCGCCATTGTCGTGGAAAAACGCCGCCTTTTCATGATGGCCCGACCAGAGCGGCGCCTTGCCGGTCTTGCTCAACGCGGTGAAATAATTCTTCGTGCGTCCGCTGGTCTGGAAATCATAGATGATGTCGTACTTGGCTTTACGGATACGGGTAATCAGCGCAGCCGTTGCCTTCATACTATCCGGCCGCCCGTCGGTCTCCACCGCGTCCACATAAGGGCAAAGTTCGGCAAATTCCTTGAAGAATGGCGTGGTCAGCAACGTGATGCGCGCCTTCGGGTGCATCTCGCGCACCGCTTTCATCGCGCCCAATGCCAGCACAAAATCGCCCAGTGCGCTGAGTTTGATGACCAGCACATTGAGGGCTTTTGCGCCCGGATTGACGGGACTTGCCGGTTTGACCGGTTTTGCCATGCGAGCCTCGATTTCCCCTACTCCAGCAAGGTCTTATAGACTCCCAGTGTCGCCGCCTGAAGCCCCTGCTTTGAGAAATGCTGTCGAACATGTGCCTGTCCCGCCCGGCCCATGCCATCGCGCGCCAGTGGACCGACCGACAACAGGGCCCGAATAGCGCCTGCAAGCGCCTGCGCATTGCCCGGCTCCACCCGTGCGCCCGTCTCGCCTTCGATCACGGTTTCCCGCCCGCCGCCATGGTCAGCCACGATCACCGGGCGCGCCATGGCCGACGCTTCGGCGGCCACACGCCCGAACGCTTCGGGTCGCACCGATGGCGCCAGCACGATATCGCTTGCCAGATAGGCCGCGGGCATATCGGTAATGTGTTCAGACATGATGACACCCCGGTCCAGCCCGTGCGCCACCACAGCGTGCTCCAGCCGCGTAACATAAGCATTGCGCCCCTGCGCGTCGCCCGCCAGCACGAGCACCAGCTTGTCGCGCTCATCCGATGCCAGCATGGCCAGCGCCTCGATGGCAATGAGTTGCCCTTTCCATTCGGTCAAGCGTCCCGGCAATAGCAATATCTTCCGCGGATCATCCGCAAGTCCGAGCGCCTCGCGAATGGCTTTCACCCGCGCGACCGGCACATTGGTCGGATCAAACGCCTCCAGGTCGACACCCCGCGGAATGGTCACCACGCGTTCGAATGGCACACCATGCTCCGTTTTCACATGCTCGGCGATCCAGTTGGAGTTGGCGATCACGATGTCGCCCTGCGCCATGACCGAATTGTAGCGCTTTTTGAGTTTGGTCTTGCCCGAATAGGCCCCGTGATAGGTGGTCACAAACGGCACATCCATCGCTTTGGCGGCCCAATAGGCGCTCCAGGCAGGCGCGCGCGACCGGGCATGGACCAAGTCTACCCCTTCGCGCGCGATCAAGCGTTTCAGTTTGCCTTCATTCCGTTTCAGCGTGATCGGATTCTTGGATTTGGCGTCCATCCGGAACAACTCACCGCCCAGGGCCTCGAAGGCAGCTTCCTGGCGACCGCCCCTGCTGGCCAGCAGAGCCCTTCCGCCAGCCTGTATGATGGCTTCGGTGACTTCGAGCACGGTACGCTCCACCCCACCAGCCGACAATTCAGGGGCCACCTGGAGAATGGTCTTGCCAGTCAAATCCGGAAAATCGGGCAAGTCGTAATCCCTCCACTCGCTTGACAGGCGAGACAGATGACGGAACGGGAGAGGAATGACAACGACCTATTTCACCTCTCCCGAGGGTCGCCGCCTCGCATATCGCGCCTCGGCCCCGACCCATTCGCCTCTCACCTATGTCTGGTTGTCAGGGTTCAAATCCGACATGAGCGGCACCAAAGTGACTGAACTCAAAGCCTGGGCCACCGAGGCCGGGCATGGCTTTCTCGCCTTTGACTATTCCGGGCATGGCCTGTCCGATGGCGCCTTCGAGGACGGCACGATCTCGGCTTGGCGCGAGGATGCTCTTGCCGCCATCGACACACACAGCACCGGGCCAATCGTGCTGGTCGGGTCCAGCATGGGCGGCTGGATGGCTCTGCTCGCCGCCCTCGCCCGCCCGGACCGCGTGGCGGGTCTTGTCCTGATCGCTCCCGCACCGGACTTTACCGAAAAGCTGATGTGGCCGGAATTCTCCGCCGAAGCGCAGTCAGAGATCATGGAACAGGGCTTCACACAGCGGCCCTCGGACTATGATGAGCCCTACACCATCACCCGCGCCCTGATCGAGGATGGCCAAACCTGGCAGATCCTTGACGCGCCCATCGAGCTCGACATCCCCGTCCGCATCCTGCAGGGCATGCAGGACGCCGACGTGCCGTGGAAGCATGCGGAACGACTCGTCGACACGATCACGAGCGAGGATCTCGTCTTTACCCTGATCAAGGATGGCGATCATCGCCTGTCCCGCGAACAGGACATCGCGCGACTGAAGACGACCTGCGCCGAAATCGCCACTGCAACGCGTCCCTGACCTTTCCGCGAGTTAATCGGAACGATGGCCCCGGCCAGTCATTGATCTTGTGCAGGACGGGATGTTCCGTCCGCCCGCGCTCCCCCACCAAAGGTCGCAGCGCGGTGACCACACCAGATCAAGGAGACATGTTATATGTCAAATCAACGCGCCCAAGGTCGGAAAATGGCAATTCTCGCTGCAGATGGATTCGAGGAAATCGAACTCACCAGCCCGAATGAAGCTATCGAGGCAGCTGGCGGCGAAACGATGATCGTTTCGACAGAGAAGGGTTTCATCCACGCCAATCAACACCGCGAACATGGCGACAAATACCAGGTCGACTTGTCCCTCGACGAGGCGAAGGCAGAGGATTTCGACGCGCTGCTCATTCCCGGCGGCCTGTTCAGCCCGGATGCGCTGCGCACCAATGACAAGGCGAAGTCTTTTGTGTCGGACTTCTTCGCCCAGAAGAAACCGGTCTTTTCAATCTGCCACGGCCCACAGGTTCTTATCTCGGCCAATCTCGTGAATGGCCGCGAAGTCACCGGCTTCCCGGCGATCCAGCAGGACCTGAAGAATGCCGGCGGCATTGTGAAGGACCAGTCCGTCGTCGTCGACGGCGGCCTCGTGACCTCCCGCTCCCCGGATGACCTTGGCGACTTCAACGCCAAGATCGTTGAGGAGATTTGCGAAGGCAAACACGAGCGCCAGCGCGATTCCGTGACGGCATAGTCAAGAGAAGAAAATATCCCCTGCAACTGCCCCCTCCTCACGGAGGGGGCTTTTTCGTGCGTGAGGCTAGAGCCGGGAGCCGTCCAGTTCGATATCGGAATGGCGCCAGACAATCGCGAATGTCTTCTCGACCTCTTCGGCTGCTTCGGTCTTGCCCTGGCTTTCCAACGCCTTGACGAGACCCGACATGGACCACCCATTTCTCGGATACTCTTCAAGGTCTTTGCGATACACGCTTTCGGCCTCGGCGAACTTGCCCGCGGCAACGTAAGCCTCTCCGAGCGACTGCCGGGTCGGATAATACCAGAAGGGCGGCTCCATATAGGGCAGCGAATCCTGCGCGGTGACGGCCGCCGCAAAATGCGGGATCGCCTGTTCAGGATTGCCCTCTGCCATGGCTATTTCCCCTTGCAGGAGCGCATCGGCAATGCCGAGCAACACGCTGGCCGGATAGTCCGCCGTATCGAGGAAGCTGATCTGGACACTGTCTTTCAGACCGGCCAGCACAGCCCGGTCACCTGAAGCGCTTGTCACGTCGCCCGAACGAGCCGCCGCTACGCCCCGGGCGTAACGCCAGATGGCATTTGAATAATCAAGCGACTCCGGCGGCGCATCGGACGCAAGAATGTCATCCCATTGGCCGAACTGGACCTGAGCCAGAATCGGAATGGTCTTGAAGAATTCCACGGTCGGGAATTGCTCGATCTGCTCCAGCCTCACATTGTCTGCAACCTTTTGCGCGGCGTCGATGGCCATATCGCGTTGACCTGACATGCTGGCCGCCGCCCACAGGAAGTGGATATTGTGGGGATAGTACATCGCCGGATAAAATCCCTGCGCGTTGCATTGGGCGATATAGGCTTCATCCACGGAGGCCGCTGTGATGTTCGCCTTCGCGGCATCATCATAACGCCCGACACGCCAGTAGATGTGCGCCGGCATATGTACGAGATGGCCAGACCCCGGCACCAGATCGGCGAGCTGGTCGGCCGCGTTCTCCGCACGGCCCGGATCCTCGGATGCCTCGACCGCATGAATATAGAGGTGCAACGCCAGCGGATGCTCCGGCGACCGCTCAATAATGCCTTCCAGAGATTCGATCACCTTCACCGTGTCCGGCTTCGGCGCGCCATCGGCCGACCAGTAATCCCACGGCATCGTGTTCATCCAGGCTTCGGCATACATTGCCGCGGCATCATCATCCGCCGGATTTGAGTCCACATAGTCGCCCATCGCTTGTGCATAGGCGACATCCAGCGGCTCACGCGACGTGGACGGATCACCATTGTAACGCGCAGCCATGGCAACGATCAGCGCCTTCTCCTGCTCCGTCGCACCACCTGACAATTCCTGAGCCCTGACAATTGCCGCGAAAGCCGACTGCCGGTCTGCGTCCGACATCACGGCCTTGCCCTTGCTGGTCACATTGATGTTGGGGCCGGTGGCCATCGCCTCGCCCCAGAAGCACATGGCGCAGGTCGGGTCGAGCGTCTGAGCCGCCCGGAAAGAGCGGATGCTTTCGGCATGGTTGAAGCCAAATGCCAGCACTATGCCCTGATCGAAATATTTCTGCGCATACGGATTCGACGTGGTGATGGGGCGATGAAAATCCCCCATGCCGTCGAACAATGGCGCGCCAGCTTTCTCTGTGATCTCGGCCAAGCTCATCTCGGCGTCAGCCTCAGATGCGGTTTCAGCCGCTACCGGCTCCTCCGCGCTTCCAAACTTATCAGTATACGCGCAGCCCGATAACGCGATCAGGCTTGCCGCGAGCAGCAAATGTCGTAAAGTCATTTTTTGTCCCTCTTGTGGCCAGAAGCTGACGAACATTCGTCACGGCCACACCCTGAGAGGGAGCCTACCACAATCCCGCGAAAGTGGAGGAAAACATCAAAAAATTTTCAATCCGATCCGCATTCTGCAGTCAATACAGCAGATAACCCTTCACGATAGGTCGGATATACCGGCCGCCAGCCGAGCGCCGCTTTCGCGCGCGCATTGGAGACCCGCTTGCATTCGGCATAGAAACTGCGCGCCATCGGGCTGAGGTCTGCCTCGTCGAACGGGACTTCCGGCGGCCGCGCAATGCCGAGGAGGGTCGCCGCAAACGCCGTCACATCCTGCGGTGGCGCGGGCTGATCATCACAAAAATGGAAAATTCCATGCAGGTGCGGTCGCAGGACCAACGCCTCCAATCCGCTGGCAATGTCGTCTACATGCACACGGGAGAAGACCTGCCCCGGTTTGACCGCCCGATGTGCCCTCCCATCTCTGAGCTTCTGAAAGGGCGAGCGACCGGGCCCGTAAATGCCCGGCAGGCGCACAATCCGCGCCGCGCCATCGGTCGCGTCCATCCACTGCCGCTCTGCCAGCACACGCGCCTTGGCCCGGTCGGACCCCGGATTAACGGGGCTCCATTCCATCGCCCAACCACCGCCAAGATCACCATAGACCCCAGTAGTAGACAGATAGGTCATTCTCGCGGCGCCCGGCTCCGAATAGGTCGCGACACGCGCCGCCGGGCATCCGCCCTCATCCGGCGGCAAGGTCACCAGCCAATGGGCGCCGTCTGGAATATCCGGCAGCCCCTGCCCGGACCAGACCTGTGCGGCAATACCTTCGGCGCGCAGGGTCGCCGCCTTGTCCTCGCTTCGCACGGTGCCAGAGACCTGTATTCCCTTGGCTTTCAGGCGTCTGGCCAAGTGCAGGGCACTATAACCAAGCCCAAAAACAAAAAGCAGAGATGTCGTATCTGTCATTTGCGCTGGTCGCTCCTGTCGGGTCTAAGACCCGTGTACAGTTTCCGGAGCGCTTGATCCATGTCCATCCTTGCCCTGGCCATCGCAACACTGGCGATGACGCAGTCCTCAAGCGCCACTATTGAGGCGCGCGAAGCCGACCGACTCGAAGCCTGCGTCGCCAAGATCGAAGTGGATGCCGAGGAAGCCTATGAGGATGGACTTGCCTGGATCTATCAGGGCAACCGGCCCGGCGCGCGCCAGTGTACGGCCATGGCGCTGATCGCGCTCGGCCGTCCGGATGAAGGTGCGGCGCGCTTGGAACAGCTCGCCAATTCGGTCGATGGCGGGTCGGTCGAGCAGCGCGCCGAATATCTCACCCAGTCCGGCAACGCCTGGCTTCAGGCTGGCGCGCCGGAGGCAGCCATCGTGACCTTCACCAATGCGCTGAAACTGAAACCCGGCATCCCTGATCTGCTCGTGGATCGGGCAAGCGCCCATCTGATGCTGGAAGACTGGGCCGAAGCCAAGGAAGACCTTGACCGAGCCATCACGCTCGCGCCGAACATGAGCATCGCTCGCCAGCTGCGTGCCGAGGCCCACCTCAACCTCGACCAGTTGAATCTCGCCATGGCAGATATCGACGCCGCAATGGCTGCCGACCCGGAAAATATCGACACGCTCGTCCTGCGTGGCCGCGTCCGCGAAGCCATTCGCCTGTCGAAAGTACGCGTGCTGAGCCCTGAAATCATCGACTGACAAGAGCGCGAGCGTGCGGATTACTCCTCGACTGGAAAGTCCAGCAGGCCCTGCGCTTTCATCCAGCTGATGAACTGATCAAACCAGCCATCAGCCGTCACACCGCGCTTGTACGATCCGAACCCATGCCCGCCGCTAGCATAATAGTGCAGCTCTACGGCTCCCCCACCATCTTTCCAGGATTCAACAAGACCAAAACCCTGATCTCCAAACAGGGAATCATCGGCCGCCAACGCCGCGAACATGGGCGGGACTTCGCCTGAAATATCGACCGGCGTCATGGGCCCATAAATATAGCCGATAAAATCCGGACGCGGCGCGTCGCCGTCTTTCAACGTGATACCGAGTGTTGTCATGGCCCCGGCTGAAAAGCCGAGCATACCGATCCGCGACGGGTCGATCCCCCACACCTCGCTGCGGGCTTCGACAAGTTCCAACGCGGCCTGTGCATCGACGACCGCCACGGATACTCCTTCGCGAATGTCGATTGGCACCGTCTCAGGGGTTGGGGCGAACATGCGATCCATGTGTACGGAGAATTCGTCTTCCGGCACCGGCGTTTCCATCACTCGATACTTCAGAACAAACGCCGCAATGCCCCGGTCCGCCAACCATTGCGCGATCGGATAGCCTTCATTGTCGATGGACACGAACTGAAACCCGCCGCCCGGCACCACGATGACTGCCGCACCGGTCGCGACTTGTTCATCTGGCAGGACCGGCAGGAGTGTCGGCTGAGTGACATTCCGCACCCATCTTTCGGTCCCGACATCTGTCCAGATTTCCCCGCCATCCGCGCCGGGTACATATGCGCCATGAAGCGGAATAGCACCCTCATCAATTTGCGCAGGCACACGGACCATGTCCGAACTCTGAGCAAGGGCACTTACCGGCAGCAGGAAAGCCGTCAGGGCCAACCAATTTGTTCGCAACATGATTTCGTCCCTCGAAAATACGAAGCCTAACTGTACCGCGTCTGGAGCATCTGCCAAACCGCCCGCAGGCCGCAAGGCGCGCCCCCTTCCGGACGACCATATTTGCCGAGCCGCCAGGCCCAGACATCAAAGTGCATCCAGCTCTTGGCGTCGACAAACTCCTTCAGGAACAGGCCCGCCGTAATGGACCCGGCAAATCGCCCGCCCGAATTAACGAGGTCGGCAATCGGGCTTTTCAGATCCGCGAGATAAGGGTCCCAGAGCGGCATGCGCCAGACCGGGTCGCCGGATGCCTTGGCACCCGCTTCCATTGCGTCCGCCATGTCCTCGTCATCGGTGTAGAAAGGTGCAAGATCCGGCCCCAGCGCCACGCGCGCGGCGCCCGTCAATGTAGCGAAATCGATCAGCAGGTCCGGCTCTTCCTCACAGGCCCGCGCAAGTGCGTCCGCAAGGATCAAACGTCCCTCGGCATCTGTATTGTCGATCTCGACCGTCAGGCCTTTGCGACTGGACAGCACATCGCCCGGTCGGAAAGAATTGCCGGCCACGGCATTTTCCACCGAAGGCACGTAGAGCTTCAAATGAACCGGCAAATTCGCGCTCATGATCAGTTGCGACAGCGCGATCACATGCGCCGAACCACCCATATCCTTCTTCATGATCCGCATACCCGAACCCGGCTTGAGATCCAGCCCGCCGGAATCGAATGTCACCCCCTTCCCCACAAGGGCAAGGCTTGGATGGGACGGGTCGCCCCATTCCAGCTCCATGAAGCGTGGCTCGAACGTCGCGGCCCGGCCAACCGCATGCACCATTGGATAGTTCGCCTCCAGAAGTGCATCCCCGATCATTGTGGTGAGTTTCGCGCCGAAACGTTCTGCAAGGTTTGAAATCGTGGCCTGAATGTCCTGCGGGCCCATATCGGCGGCAGGCGTGTTGACCAGATCGCGCAGGAGCGCGCAGGCATCCGCCTCGCGGCTCAGCGCGTCGGCATCTTCGTCTGCCGGAATCACCAGCTGAGGCGGCGTCGCCTTGTCTTTGAGATATCGGTCGAACCGGTACGCACCGTCTGCCCAACCGGCCGCAACCGAGCTGAACGCCATGCCACCTGCCTCGACTATGCGATACGATCCTTTTGGCAGTTTCGCCGACAGGCCAGCCACAGCCAGCGCATCCTGGCCCTTGCCCAGTCCATACAGCACCCGGGCAAGACCGCCTGCCTCCCCCGGCACCAGCACGACTTGCCCTGTTGCGCCTGTAAAAGTCTGCCCTTCAGCAATGGCACGTGCGGAGGGGAACGGATCGTTCTCCAGTGATTTGAAGGCTTTGGAAGTGTAGAGGAAGACGTCAACGGCGCCCTTCGGGTCGGCGGTGAAGCTCTTGTGCATGGAATTCAGCCCTTTCAGGGGGAAGAGTTAATGGAATCTGCTGAGGCGTTAACTGATCCTTGACGCCATTCAGTCCAGACTCGCTGGCAGTGTCTCAGATACAAACCCGGAGCCTGCTCATGTCCAGAGCCAAAACGTCACTGACTGCGCTGATCCTCGCGCTGGGCGCCTGCGCATCTGCCCCAGACCCTGAAGCAGAGGCCCAGGCAGAGATGGCCCGCGCAATTGAAGATGCGATGAAACCCGCCACCCCGGAAGAGATTGAAGCGGCAAACAATTCAGATCCGCTGACCAAGGCCAATTTCTGGGCCAATGAGCACACCAAGGATCCCAAGAATCTGGACGTGGCGATGACGTTCGTCTCTGCGCTACGCGGCATCGGCTCGAATGAGCGCGCGATCGAAGTCCTTTCTCAGACCCTGGTCATGCATCCGGAAAATCCGGATCTGCTGATGGCACTCGGCAAGGTATTTTCCGCCGAGGGCAACCTGAACGGCGCCGCGCGTGCCTTTGAAAAAGCTGCCATTGTCGCACCTCAACGCCCCGACACATGGTCAGCCTTCGGCATCACGCTGGACAAGATGGAACGTCACGGCATGGCGCAGGCCGCCTATGACAAGGCCCTGGCATTGGAACCGACTCGCACTGTGACACTCGCGAACTACGGCCTGTCTCTGGCACTCGCCGGAGACTTGCCGGGCGCCGAGGCGAAACTGAGACTGGCCGCCGACCAGCCCGATGCTGATTTGCGCGTGACCGAAAACCTCGCCCTGGTACTGGGACTGCAAGGCCGGTACGAGGAAATGGCTGAGGTCAGCAGCCGCTATGCGCCCGAGAGCATCGTAAAGAAGAATACCGCCCTGCTACAGGAAATGGTCCAACCAGTCCGGTCGTGGGATGCGCTGCAAGAGGCGCCCGAGGCCGTGGAGCCCTCTGCTCCTGCAAAGACGACCCAACCAAAAGCCAGTGTCACCAAACCCGTCAAATCAGAGACTCTCGCCTTGGCAGGCCCATCGTCTGAAGCGGAGAGCGACGATAGTGCCCCTGCTCCGGCTGCAACCGGCCTGCGGTTGCGCAGAACGCCTGGCTGACGAAACCATCCCTCCAGAAACGAAACGCGCCCGCCGGACCAGCCAGCGAGCGCGCTTCACTGAAGTCACCCGGACCTCAGCCCCAGTTCGTATCCGACTGCTCGATCGATGGCACTGACGCCTCGTCGCTGGCTTGCGAAGCCTTGAACCCGATATAGGCCGGGCCAAGAACTACGAGGAAAAGCACGGGCAGGAAGAACAGGATCATTGGCACGGTCAGCTGAGCTGGAAGGGCTGCTGCCTTCTTCTCCGCCTGCGCCATGCGCATGTCCCGGTTTTCCTTCGCCATCACACGGAGCGCATCGCCCAGCGGTGTACCGTAGCGTTCGGCCTGGCCCAACGCCATACAGACTGCCTTGATACCTTCATTGCCGGTTCGCTTTGCGAGATTTTCATAGGCTTGGCGACGTTCGGGCAAATAGGATAGCTCTGCAACCGTCAGGCCAAACTCCTCAGCAAGTTCGGAAGATGCCGAGCCGACTTCCTGACTGACCTTGGAAAAGCCGAGTTCGATGGACATGCCCGCTTCCACGCAGATCAACAGCATGTCGAGCGCATCCGGAAATGCCCGCATGATGGATTGCTGACGCTTCTGGGCGACATTGGAAATATAGATATTGGGCGCGTAGAAACCGGCCGCCGCGCCAAACAGCAATGAGCCATATTTCAAGACTGGTGCAAAGCCATGATCGTTCACGAAAAAGATGTAGAAGAACATCAGCAACGCGCCGACAAACGGCATGGTCATCCGTGCAAAGTAGAATGCCGACAATGGCCCAGGGCCGCGAAGGCCCGCCTTGGCAAGATTGTTGACGATGTTGGGATCTTCCAGCGCCTTCGCTAGGTTCAGTTTCGACGAAATGTTTCCGACAACAGAATCGTCCTTTCGACGAAGACCTTTGGGATTGTCCAGAGCTGCGCGGCTCTGCTTGCGCAGCTTTTCCCGCTGATCGGTAACCGCCTTCAGGCGCGTCTCAAGCTTGTCGGTCTGCAAGTAGGGGAGCAACACGGATATGACCGTACCAAAGACAGCGAGTGCGATCAGCAGGGCTGCGATCGCGTCAGGCTTGGCCAGTGATGCAAGAATGTCCGTCATCTCTGTCCCTTACAAATCGAAATTGATCATCTTGCGCATGACCAGGATGCCCATGAACATCATCACCACACCGATGGTTAGAAACAGATGACCCGTATCCGTCGTGAACAGCTGCATGATGTAGGCCGGTGTCGTCATGTAGACGAGAGAGCCCACGACAAAGGGCAACGCCCCAATGATCATCGCCGACGCCTTGGCTTCGGACGACATGGCCTTGACCTTCTCGCGCATCATCTTGCGAGCACGAATGACGCTCGACAGGTTGCCCAGGGCCTCAGACAGGTTGCCCCCGGCCTTCGACTGGATCATCAGGACGATCATGAAAAAGTTCACTTCCTGAAGCGGCACGCGCTTGTAGAAAGTGTTCAGCGACCGCTCCAGCCCTGCCCCCATGGACAGGTTGTCGGTCAACATGGCGAATTCCGAGCGCAGGGGTTCAGGTGATTCCTTGGAAATGATTCGAACGCACTCGTTCAGCGGCAGACCGGATTTCACACCCCGCACAATGATGTCCAGCGCGTCCGCAAATTGGTTGATCATCTTCTTGTTGCGCCCATTGGTGGCCATGCCGAGCAAAATCCGCGGCAAGCCGACGGCGCCGAAGAAGAAGGCACCTCCGACCAACGCTGGCCGGCTCTTGAACGAAATGCCGCTGATCACGAGCCCGTCGAAGCCGAGAATATAGACTGTGCCGCCGAGCGCCATGCCGAGCACAAGTGAGAAAATCCAGAAGGCGGAAACAGGCACATCCAGCCCTGCCTGCGTCAGGCGAGAGCTGAGATTCTGTGGACGAATGGACTTGCGACGCTCCTTGTCCTGCTTGCGCATCGTATCCAGCATTTCCTGGGTTTTCTGACGACGCTTCGCATTTTCGTCCATTGCCTTGTCGCGCTTGCTCGCGCCGGACCCACCCGTGCCAATCGCCTTGGCCCGCTTGCGCGCGGCGTCGGATTTGTCACCAGTCAAGGCGATGCCAAGACCAGCAATTGTCAGAAAAGCGAGCCCGCCGATGACGTAGATCAACATGTTTGCGTCCATGCGTCAGGACCCCAATGCATCGAGCGCTGTGGCGAGGTCACGCTCCATATTGTAATAGGACGCACGCTCCCAGAAGCGCGGGCGGCCAACGCCTGTGCCTCTATGCGTGCCGAGCACCTTACCGTCTGCGTCTTCGCCATCGATCTCGTATTTCAGGACATCCTGAAGCACGATCGTCTCACCTTCCAGACCCATGACTTCGGTAATGTTCATGATACGACGTGAGCCATCCCGCAGGCGAGATGCCTGAACGACCACGTCGATTGAGCCGACGATCATTTCCCGGATGGTTTTGGCTGGCAGCGAAAAACCACCCATCGTAATCATGGATTCGACACGGCTGAGAGCTTCGCGCGGGCTGTTGGCGTGCAGCGTACCCATCGAGCCGTCATGGCCGGTGTTCATGGCCTGCAACAGATCGAACGCTTCGGGTCCACGCACCTCGCCCACAATGATCCGTTCAGGACGCATACGCAGACAGTTCTTGACCAGTTCGCGCATCGTGATCTCGCCGGAGCCTTCGATATTGGGCGGGCGGGTTTCCAGGCGCACCACATGTGGCTGCTGCAACTGAAGCTCCGCCGAGTCTTCGCATGTAATTACGCGCTCGGTCGGATCGATAAAGCCGGTCAGACAGTTCAACAGCGTGGTCTTCCCGGAACCGGTACCGCCCGAGATCAGGATGTTACAGCGCGAATGTCCGATGATACGTAGAAGTTCTGCGCCTGGCTCTGAAATGGACCCGAAGTTCACAAGATCCTGCAGACGCAACTTGTCCTTTTTGAACTTACGAATTGTGAGCGTTGGCCCATCAATCGCCAGCGGCGGGGCAATCACGTTCACACGTGAGCCGTCAAGAAGGCGGGCGTCACAGATCGGGGAAGAGTCATCTACGCGGCGGCCGACCTGGCTCACAATGCGCTGACAAATATTCATCAGCTGGGCATTGTCACGAAACCGGATATTGGTGCGTTCAATCTTTCCGTTGACCTCGATATAGGTCGTATCGGCACCGTTCACCATGATATCGGCGATATCATCGCGCGCCAGCAATGGCTCCAGCGGGCCGTACCCCAGAACGTCGTTACAAATGTCGTCGAGCAGTTGTTCCTGCTCGGAAATCGACATTACAACATTCTTGATACTGATAATCTCGACGACGATGTCGCGGATCTCTTCACGCGCGCTTTCGGCGTCCAGCTGAGCGAGTTGCGACAGGTCGATCGTGTCGATCAACGCATTGAAGATGGTCATCTTCGTCGCATAATACTGGTCTGACTGCTGGTTCACCTTGCGAACCGGTTCCGGCTTGGCTTCCGGCGCCTGCACGCGCACGGGTTTGGAACCACCCGCCGACGGAGGTTTCGGCGCGCCCTTCACCGGCACCGGGTCGGGCACAGGTGGCTTTTTGGGCGTCGGCTTCGGCTTCACCTCAGCCGCCGGGGCCGGCTTTGGAGCTGGCGCTGGTGCTGTTAGTTGCGCGCTTGAGGCAGGTCGTTTTCCAAAGGCCATATGAAATTCCCCCTAGGGGTCACTTTCCCAGCAATTTCTTAAGGAACGACTTCTCCTGAGGCTCCACCGCCCGGCCTGTCAGCGTGGATGCCAGATGGTCGATGGCCTGCGCCGACTTGGACGCCGGATCCGTTTCAGAGATCATCTGGCCGTTATTCGCGGCCGTACCGAACAGCTCAGGATCGAAAGGCAGAATGACATCCGGCTCTACACCGATGGCAGCCGCGAAATCCTTCACCGGAATTTCCGGACGTTTTGGCACTCCGCTCATATTCAGCACGAGACGCGGTGGATGGTCGTTCGGCCGCTTTGCCTTGAGCTGGTCAATCATGTTCTTGCCGTTCCGAAGCGATGCGAGATCTGGCTGGCAAACCACAATCACTTCATCAGAGGCAATCAATGTGCTGAGCATCCAGCTTGACCAGATATGCGGTAAGTCAAGCACCAGGTACGGCACATTACGCCGTACGCCCTCAATCACGGTGGTGTAGGCTTCGTCCGGAATATCCATGATCTGGTTGATCGTGGCGGGCGCTGTAAACAAGGACAGTCGGTCTGTCGGCTTGGCCAGCAAACGTTCAATAACGGATTCGTCGGCGCGCTCCGGTGCGAGCAGCGCATCAGCCACTGTCTGGGGCGTCTCCTGATTGAAGTCCAGAGCTGTCGTTCCGAAGGAAAGGTCCAGGTCCACAAGCGTGGTATTGACCTTGACGTTCTCAGCAAGCGCCCAAGACAAATTGTGGGCGATTGTCGAGGCCCCTACTCCGCCCTTTGCGCCCACAACAGAGATCTGCTTTCCGACAAATGGCGAGTCCGGGTTGACGAACAACTCACCGATTGAACGGATGATTTGCAAGGGCTGGAACGGCGGCACCAGATACTCACTCACGCCGCGCGCAATGAGCTGTCGATACAGCATGATATCGTTGACGGCACCGATCACCATGACTTTGACAGTCTCGTCGCAATGCTCAGCAAGCGCATCGATTTCACGAACAACCTGCCCAGCCGATTCCGACGATTCAATCATCAGCAGATTGGGAGTCGGATTCTCGCTCATATACGCAATGGCCGCGGGAATGCCGCCGGGGATGCATTCGACCGTAGCCCGGCCCATACGTCGGTCTTGCGCGCTGACTTCCAGCAGGCCGCGTGTTTCCGCGCGCTCATAGAACAGCTTGATGGATATGGCGGGCAACATGACGTCGCCACCGCTCGGCTCTGAATGTCCGAGGCCATGCGTATCATTGTCTGCAGTCAGGCCCATGGGTGCGCCTTCGGCAACAGCCTGGTCCACGCTGTCGTCAACCTCATTGAGGTCGATATCAGACGGTGTGTGGTCGGACATCGAATCTTCGGAAAAGACGTCCTCGAAATCGTCGTCGAACAATGCGTTTTCGTTTGACATTATCTACTAAGTCCTTCTCGTCCCCACTAGTTGCCGACCGCAGTCGACACAGAACCTGACTCGGCATCGCTCCGCTCGGCGCCGGTTGACTCGCCCTCGCGGAACTTTCCAAGGATTGTGCTTCGGCGTACGGGATCGCCCTCATCCAAAGCGCGCTGGCCCAACAAGTCGCCCGGATCCGATATCATTGCCGCAAGATTGGTCCGGATTGAGCAGCCAAGAGTAGGCAACTCATTGTTGGATGAAATGTCTGCCATGTTCAGGGAGGCGAGCGACGGGCAATCCGGCGCAATCGCATCATAGGCCTGATAAGCAAGGATCATCGGTTCCGACACAGTCGATTCTGCACCATGGCTGCTGCCCGAGATCTCTTCGTACTCCACGCCATTTTCCCACGCGATTTCGCGGGCTTCAGCAACGGCGGATACCGCGAGCTGGGGATTGGATGACGATTCCGGCAGCGACATGATCAGCGGGCCGTGGCCAACCGATCGGTAGCTGGCCACAAAGTTCTGGATGCGAGCTTTGTCACTCAGGCTCAGCTGGCTGGCCTCCGGGTGAATGTCGATCTCAAGAAATTCCGTGCGCTTTGCAACAGTAATGGGATTTCGATCAAGCGGCGTACCCTGAAGATATGATGCCGGCACGGCAGTCGGTGCCGCGCTGGAACAGCCCGTCACGGTCAGGGCGCCGAGCGCCGCGGCCAGAGCAAGAGGTGAAGTCAATAGCCTGGTCATCCTGGGTCCCCTACTCCTCAATAAATCCAACGGGTGCACGATAGTCGGAAGCGTCTACCTTTGCGCCGTTCTTGCCATATTGCTCATTGATCTTTCCGAAGAAGATGGTCTTGGCGTCCGACGCATTTGCGAAGCCATCTGCCGGTGTCCGCAACTGATCCTTGGACGTTGGATCCACCAGATACGGAGTGACGATCACGACCAGTTCGGTCTCTTCCTGAATGAAGTCACGTGATTGGAACAAAGCCCCAAGGATCGGCAACTTCTTCAGGCCTGGAACTTGGTCAAGGCTCTGACGTGACCGTGTCTGGATGAGACCTGCCATCATCATGGAGCCGCCGGACGGAAGTTCAATCGTCGATTCAGCGCGCCGCACTGACAAGGCTGGTAGTGTCACGCCCTCCACTGTCACAACATTGCCGGAATCATCAATCGTCGTTGTGCTGGTTCCCTGAAAGGCACCTTCTGACGAGAGCTCTGATACTTCAGTCGACACTTTCAGCGAAATGCGCCCTTCTGACAGCACGACCGGCGTGAAGCCAAGGCCAACACCATAGGGTTTGAACTCGACGGTAATGCGTCCGTTATTGTCCTGGCCGACAGGAACCGGGAATTCACCCCCGGCAAGGAATTTCGCAGCTTCGCCAGACATGGCGACAATATTCGGTTCGGCCAGCGTGCGCACGACGCCAATCCGCTCCAATGCATTGATTTCGGCCCCGATACTGGATTGCAAATCCGTACCGACATAGTTTTGGTAACCAATTGTGCCACCGAAGCCGCCAAGGCTCTGTCCCTGAACCGGATAGCTCAGTGAGCTGCCGATATCGCCATTGAAAGAATATGGCAGGCCCGGCGCAAGCGCGGTGGTCCCGGAATCCACCGGCACACCGCTTCCATTATCCACAAACAGCTGCCGCTCCACCAATGCAGCCAGATCTCCGAAACCCGGCGATCCGGTCAAATTGATGCCCAACTGCTTGACGGCATTGCGCTGCATCTCGACGATGCGCACTTCCAGAAGCACCTGGTCTTTCGCAGCGATGCTGATCATGTTGATGACTTGCGTGTTTTCGCCAGCCTGCACATAGGCAGAGACGAGACGCTCAACGGCATTGGATGCGCTCAAACTGTCCGCCGAACCAGTCAGAACAACGCTACCATTCATGCCCTCAATGCGCACACGGGCGCCGGGCACATGGCGTGCCACGAGCTGCTCCAGCGATGCCATGTCCATCTCGACCCCGATTTCGAGATTGAGGATCTGATTGCCGGCACTGTCGAATACGAACGCATTGGTCTGTCCAAAGCTCACGCCCCGGAAGATGATACGTTTCGCTGTCTGCACGACCGCGTCGGCAATGTCCGGATTGGTGATGACGACATCGGCGGCCGGAGTGTCGAGTTCGACAATCATCGACTTGTTCAGGCCGAGTGTGACCTGTTGGCTGTATTCCGATTGACCCGGATGCGTGATCCGTGTCCCCAAACTATCTGATTGGGCTTGTGCCACCGGAACGAGCGCGATGGCTGATGCCAATGCTGCAAGACTCGGTAAAATCCTGGACAATTTCATTTTCAGCTTCCCCCCGGCCCGGCATTTGACGCTTTGCCGTTCCGATAAATCAGAATGCCACCATTGCTGTTGCCGCCATTCTCAAGCATGTCGATCCGTGCTGCCCGGTCATAGCTATCCCCAACATCCGACCAGGGACGCAGCGATAGCGAAAGCGCGCCTTTGCGCTGCGAAAGCGCAATCAGTTCGGCTTCCTTGCTATCCACTTCCAACGTGGCCGTATTGCCCACTTGAGAGGCGCCGCCTTCATCATATGTCAGGTAGACCTGATCGATCGCCAGTACACGCACGTTCTGAATAATGGTTTCGGTGGCAGTCTGCGGCACCATTTCGCCATTCATCTGCATCGTGGCTTGATATGTCAGGATCACATCCACCCGATCATTCGGCAAAATAAAGCCGCCGGATGCCGATTCTGTAGATATTTCGACGGACATGGCGCGCATGCCGGGTTCAATCAGCGCCGCCATCGTGCCCGTATCACCCTTCTTCACCAGCTTGCGAGGCAGGATCGGCTCATTCTCGAATATAGGCACCCGCACGACACTGCCGGCCAGCTCCTCTATCGCCTCCGGTGAATCGGTCTCCGTGCGATAGCCAGCAACAATACTCTTTTCCGGCCAGTCCGCCCATTCCAGATCATCCACGGTCACGAGGTCACCGATGTCCAGGTCACGGCGTGCAACAAGCACTTTCGTCTCGGACACTTCGCGCGTTTCGACCACGGTCTGCTGCTCAGTCTGGATCGTCGGCGCAGGTGCCTGCGCGAGATTGCGGACAAGGAAAGCCGCCGCAATTGCGGCAACCGCAGCGCCGATCAGGATGATTAGACGAATTGGCGACATGAGGCCCCACTCCTCTGGAAACAAGACTCCGCGGACGGCCCTGAACGATTCAGAGTGGTCCGGTCAAAGGCGACCTTTTCACAAGGCCACTAAAGCATCGTTAACTGAAAAGACTGATCCGGCTTAATACATCGGTAAGAAATGGCGACTGGGGACCGGCGGCAAAAACACCCGCAGCAATCGCGACTCCGTAGGGAACGCCCGCCTTTTCCTCGAAAGGGGCGCGGACAGCTCCCGGAACCACTTCAACCGGCATGGTCTTGCGAACCAGAATGATGAGGATGGCGCATGCGCCACCCGCTACAGCCATCACGAACAGGAATGTGATGCTGGCACTCGGCCCGACCCAAAGCATCACGGCAGGGATCATCTTGGCGTCCCCTCCCCCAACGATATTGAACGCGAACAAGCCGAACGCGATCAGGAAGGCACACAAGGCAGTAATAAGGTGTCCCCCGATGATTTCCATCGGAACGCCTGAAACGAACGCTGCCGGCACGAACAACACTGCGAGCGTCACGTTCAACCAGTTCGGAATCGTCAGGCGATTCACATCATGAAGCGCTGCAAAAACGCACAAGGCCAGGAACAGGCCGGCAATCATGGCCAGGATCATTGAGGGTTTCCTTCAAGTCTGTTGCGAAGCATGCTGACCCAAAAGATTGAAGGAAGTTTTTAAGCTCCGCCGTATGAGCATAAAAAAGAAGCCGCCAGGTTTTCCCCGGCGGCTCCATTTGTATAGCAAGACTAAATAAGTCTTGGTCTTAGGCTGCGTTCATGTCGTCGGCAACGCCCTGGAACTTTTCGTTCACAGAATTACCGAGGGCGGTAGCACCGCCGATGATAGCAACAGCGATAAGCGCAGCGATCAGACCGTATTCAATAGCCGTAGCGCCGGACTCGTCTTTCAGAAAACGTGCAAACATTGGAAACTCCCATCATGCAATTGTTATTGCCCCGGCAATAATCCTCTACCCGGAACATGACTGACACTACCGGTTCATTCTCAATATCGCGTGAAAGAAAACAGAAAATCCGTGAAGGCAAAACAGGGTTTCGTTTACCTTCTTAGTGCCCGCAAATATTGGGCTTTTGGTGATTCGGAAATTGCCGGTCCAGTCCCCTATAATGACTAGAACAGCGAAATCTGGTCGTCGTGGGTACGCTATTAGGAAACGTGCAACCTTATTGGAAGAATGTGCGCGGGCTGAATTAAGTCTGGAGACAGCAAGATGAATCTGTTCGCGAAAATCTGCACACTGCCGGTTGCCGCTGCGCTTGTATCCCAAATCGCAGTCGCGGGCCCTCTGTCGGTAGAGGTGAACAAAACCATACCGGTTCACTTGCGCAGTGCAGCTGCCAGCGTCGTCCTGGGCAATCAGACAATCGCAGACGTTGCGGTCCATGATGAGAAGCTCATCTTCATTACAGGCAAGACGTTTGGCACCACCAATTTGCTGATTTTCGACAAATCTGGCCGCCAGATCTATTCCACAGACATCCTTGTTGTCGCGAATGAAGCGAATGTGGTGACGATCAACCGGTCAGGATCCAACTATACATATGACTGTGCACCTACCTGCCGCTCAACCCTCAGCGTTGGCGATGCTCCGGAGCACTTCGAACAGTATATCGATCAGCAAACGGGCGTGAAGGCACTGTCCGACAGCAATTGATTGACGGTTCGTACCGTTTCTCTGACCCGAATACATAAAATTCGACAGATTCGCGAAACTGGCTGATCACCCACATCTGATAGACACCTCACCTGATCAAATGGGTCTGTGTGGGTGACGACAATGACATTACAACTTGGCATTCTTGCGCCACGACTGCGCAGCAAGTTCAAGGCATGGTGTGAAAACCGGCGCGGTGCGACCGCCGTCGAGTTTGCGCTCGTATCCGTCCCTTTCTTCTTCCTGATCTTCGGCCTGCTGGAAATCTGCCTGATATTCATCATGTCCACAGTACTCGAACATGCGTTGGCGGAAGCCTCCAGAAAGATCCGTACCGGACAGGCCCAGGACAACAGCTTCACAAAAGTCGAGTTCCGGAACGAAGTCTGCTCAAAGTTCTACAATCTGCTCAATTGCGATGATCGCCTCTATATTGACGTGCGCTCGCTCGACAAGTTCAGCCTCGCCGACCTGACCACGCCGTTGGCCGGTGACGGTGAAATTGATGATACCGACTTCAAATATGATCCCGGCTCGGCCAATGATATTGTGGCTGTGCGTGTCTATTATGAGTGGTCCCTCATGACCCCGTGGGTATCGACACCTTTGTCCAACCTTCCAAACAATCGCCACCTGCTTCAGGCCAATGCGGTGTTCCGCAACGAGCCTTTCGGAGATTGATGACCATGACCAAGAAATCCCTGCTCTCTCGACTCAATCCCCGTCTCAAATGGCGCGGTGTGCGCGGCATTCGCTATAATGAGGAAGGCGTCTCTGCGGTCGAATTTGCGTTGATCGCACCAATCCTGATTTTCATCTATCTGGGCGCGGTCGAGCTGAGCCTGCTGATGCGGGTGGATCGCCGCGTCACATCAACCACGGCGAGCCTTGGCGACCTGACCGCACGTCTCGCAACGGTGACCGACGAAGACATGGAAGAAATGTTTGCCGCCGCAGAAGTCATGATGCAGCCATATGAGGCACAGAGCGCCACCATGCGGATCACCAGCATCGTCGACAGTGGAGACGGCAAGGCCGTTGTCGCATGGTCAGACGCCTACAAGATGACCGCCTATTCCAAAGGCGCGACGGTCACGGTCCCAAGCGGGATCATCTCGTCGCCAGGATCGATCATCTTGTCCGAAGTCGTCTATGAGTATGACAGCAAGATTGGTGGCTTCCTCAACACAACGATGACGATCGACGATGAATTCTATCTCCGTCCTCGCCGTGTCGACGCAATTGCCCGCGTGACCCTCGGAACAGGCGATTCTTTCGGCCCGACCAGCTAGGGTCCCCTGCCCTCTATTCAGCAGGCGTCTTGGACACTTTCACGGTTGTCAGTACGGCAAAGCCGCAAAAGAACAGAAGCGCGATGGCAGACATGCCGACTCGCTGGCTGTTCGACCATGTCGTGAACAATTCGATCAGCAAGGGCCCGATCCAGACAGTGACGGTGCCCGCAATCGCATAAAGCCCGAAGAACTCCCCCCGCATATGCGTTGGTGCAATGTGGACCAGCATCGACCGGCTCGACGAAATGTTCGCCGTGGCGAACACGCCGATCAGCGCCCCGTTCAGCAGGTAGGTGACGTCAGACAGGCTGGAGAAAACGGGTGCCTGCCACAGTTCGCGGTTCTCGATCAGGCCGAACAGGATGGAATCCCGCGTCACGGACAAGCCAAAGAACAAGATGATGACGATTGCCATCAGCTCCATCAGGAGCGCATTCTTCGGGCCGAGCTTTGAGTCGAACCAGCCGCCCGCCACACCGCCAATCGCCGCCCAGATCGAGGCCCAGATTGCGTAGACGGTCAGCTCGACAATGCCCCAGCCGAGGAACAGGCTGACATAGACGGCCGCCAGCGCCAGCAGGGCGAACATGCCATCGGCATAAATGGTACGCGCAATCAGGAATTTGAACGCTTCCCGATATTCAGCTGCCTTGCGCACTGTGCGGACAACCCCCGCAGCCCCTTCTTTGACCGATGGGAAAAACGGGGTCCCCTTCACACCCGTATCTTTGGCGTAAAGGAAAAACGGAACGATCATCACGGCCAGCCATACCGCGCAGATCGGTCCCGCAATGCGGAAATGCTGGTACCGTGCGGTATCAATACCGAACAGGGGCTCCGCGAATGGCCAGTTCAGCATATCCGGCAGGGCAAACATGAAGACGATTGCAACGAACAACAGCGTCGCCGCCGCATTGCCGAGTGCCAAACCAAAGCCCGACACGGCCGGGAGGGCGCTTGGCCGGGCGGCGTCGGGAAGCATGGAGTTATGCGTCACCTCACTGAATGTGTAGGTGACATAGGCTGCGATGAGGATGGCGATGATTGTGCCGGTGGAAAATCCGGATTCGCCAGGCACGGCCCACCAGAGCAGGAAGCTGAGCACAGACAGGACACCGAGGAACAGGATCAGGAGCGGCTTGCGCCTCAGGCCCCGGTCGAATGCCGCTCCGAGGAAGGGCGCCGTCAGCGCCGCAATCGCGCCCGCCCATTTTGACAGGGACGCCACCACGGCCTGTCCTTTTGCGCCAGCAACCTGGCGCGCGGTTTCCGGGTCCATCCCTTCCAGCTCTCCGCTGGCCATTATGTCCGCGCCAATGATGTCGCGGGCGAAATAGGGCGCGAACACATAGATGATGATGAGGATATAATAGGGATTGCGCGCCCATTCGAACCAGGCCCACGCAAAGCCCGTCTTGCCGAGCGCTCCGCCCTCCCCGGCCGTGTGCGCGCCTTGCGCAGCTACAATTGCAGCTTCTTCGTCCTGGCCGGGCGAAATGGATGTCTCGGTCATGCGGTATCCTCCCAAGTGCCGCTTGCCGGCATCTGTCGACTAGCGTGCACATTCGGAAAGAAAGTGAAAGCGGTTTTGCCGCTGTCGCAACGTCAGGCCGACAGCTTTTCCGCCAATTCGGCCGCGTACTTGGTGATGTCCCCCGCGCCGAGACAAACCACCATCGCGCCGGGCTCAGCCAGGGCTTTCAATGTCTCTGGCAATGCCTCCATGGACGGGATCGTTGCAGCACCGCGATGGCCATTGCGGACTATGCTGGCGACGAGGGTCTCATGGTTGAACCCGTCAATCGGGCTCTCGCCCGCTTCATAGACCGGCGCGACCAACACATGGTCAGCCTGGTCGAAACAGCGGGAGAAATCCTCGAACAGGTCGCGCAGACGTGTATAGCGATGCGGTTGGCAAACCGCGATCAGCTGGCCTTGCCCCTGCATGGCGCGGGCAGCCTTCAATACGGCCGAAATCTCTACCGGGTGATGACCATAATCATCAATAATGCGGACGGGCGGCTTGCCTTCGACCGGCACCCATTCCCCGACCTGTGTGAAGCGGCGCTTCACCCCGCCAAATTGCCCCATCGAGGTCCGGATCTGATCGTCTGTGGCGCCTAGCTCCAGCGCGACGGCAACGGCGGCCAGCGCATTCTGGACATTGTGCTCGCCCGCCATCGGCAGAGTCAGCCCTTCGATCATCCGCGGCTGGGCAGAGCCGGGACGGCGCAGCGCGACATCGAAATGCGCGCCCGACAGATCGGTTTTCAGATTGATGGCGCGGACATCGGCCTGGCGGTTGAAGCCATAGGTGATGCGGCGCCGGTCCGTAACGCGCGCAGCCAATCCCTGCACTTCAGGATGGTCCGTGCACAGGACGGCAAAGCCATAGAAAGGCAAATTTTCGACAAAAGTATCAAACGCCTCGCGGAGTTTCTCCATGGAGCCGTAATGGTCCATGTGTTCGGCGTCGATATTGGTGACCACGGCGCAGGTCGGGTGGAGCTTGGCAAAAGTGCCGTCGCTTTCGTCACTCTCGACCACCATCCAGTCGCTCTCGCCTGCCTTGTAGTTCGACCCATAGGCATGGATGATCCCGCCATTGATGACGGTCGGGTCGATATTTGCGCCATCCAGCAGCGCCGCGACCATCGAGGTCGTCGTCGTCTTGCCATGTGTGCCCGCAATGCAGACCGTGTACTTCAGCCGCGTGATCTCGGCCAGCATGTTAGCCCGGCGCACGACCGGAATACCTGTGGCGCGCGCCGCATCAACCTCTGGATTGCCAGACTTGATCGCGGTGGAGATGATGACCGTACCGGCCCCTTCCACATTCTCGGCGGCGTGCCCGATGAAGATCTTCGCGCCCCGCTCGCGCAGGCGCTGGATATTGTCGGACTCGCGTATGTCAGAGCCCTGCACCTGATAGCCCATCGTGATCATGACATCGGCGATGCCAGACATGCCGATGCCGCCAATGCCGACAATATGCGCGGGACCAAGATCAAACGGAGTGGGAGAAGTCATGCAGGATCGTCCAAATGAGGAAACGGGAACGCTTAGCGATACCGTGACGCGGGAGCGCGAAGCAAGGACTGCTTGCGCATGACGCATTCATGAAATCCGAGGCGTTTTTCTTGAATGGGCATCGTGCGATCCCAAAATGACTGTAATGAGGCACAATTCGGGTGCTTCGTAGCGAGGGGAACCGCACTCATGAAAATGCATCTGGCCCAGCTCAATGTCGGCCACCTCGTCGCGCCGACGGATGATCCGCGCGTGAAAGATTTCATGGACAATCTCGAATTCATCAACGGGATCGGCAAATCCATGCCCGGTTTCGTCTGGATGATGGAAGGATCGGGTGAGCCCGGCCAGGGCAATACGGAAGCCAAGATCGATGGCGATCCGCAATTCGTTGCCAATCTGACCGTCTGGGAAGACGTACAAAGCCTCGAAACCTTTGTCTGGGGCACGATCCACCGGAAATTCTACGAACGCCGCGCTGAATGGTTCGAGATGATGCGCGAGATGCATTTCGTCATGTGGTGGGTGCCAGAGGGCCACGAGCCGACACTGGACGAAGCACTGGAACGACTGACCCGCCGCCAGCAAGATGGCGACACGGATGAAGCCTTCGGATGGGAATGGCTGCGTGAAGCCGAATTGCACAAGACGCACGCTTGCGCGCCCCGTGTTGCCTAAAGCTCCGCCACCCGCTCGGCCATGTCTGCCAGCTCTTTGGCGGCGTTGACCTTGGCAGACGCCTTGGCTGCGGCTGCCCGTGCGCGCAGATCGTCGGCATCCTGCAGACGGGCCGTTATCAGCGCGCCCAGCAATTGCGGATAGAGATTGCTCTCCAGCACCATGTCGGCGGCGCCAATCTCCGTCAGGGCCTCGGCATTGGCGGCCTGATGATCATCCATGGCAATCGCCAGCGGAATCAGGATGGACGGCCGACCGACCGCGGCAATCTCCGATACTGTGCCGGCGCCGGATCGCGCGATGACGAGATGCGCCTGTGACAGCTTCTGCGGCATGTCCGAGAAGAACGGCGACAACTCGGCTTCAATCTTCACACGCCGATACATGTTATCGACAAAGGCATACTGTTCCTGACGCACCTGCTGGATGATGCGAAGCCGCGCCTGCAGCGGGGGCGGCACGAAATCAACAATCGCCGTCGGGATCGTTTCACCGATGATCTTGGACCCCTGACTTCCGCCCGTAATCAGGATGGTCAGCATATCGTCCGTGGAGGGATAGGGATCCTCCCGCCGCGCCAGTATGGCCTCACGCACCGGATTGCCGACGGCCAGATGCGCGCTCCAGGAGGGTAGCCTGTCAAGCCGCTCGAACCCACTGGCGACCAGTTTGGCCTGCCGGGCAAAACGTCGGTTGACCCGCCCGAGAACAGCGTTCTGCTCATGGATGATGATCGGCACCTTCATGCGGCGCGCCGCAGCCAGTGCCGGGAAGGCCGGATAGCCACCAAAGCCTGCGATCAGGCTGGGCCGGGTTTCACGGATCAGGGTTTTCGCACGGGATATGCCCGCATTGATCTTCATGGCCGTCGCCGGCAGAGTCCATGGCTTGCGGAGATTGGGGGAAGAGGCCTGAATCTGTTCCAGCCAGTCGGCTGGAAATTCCTTGGCATATTTTGCGCCGCGCTTGTCAGAGATCAGGCCAACCTTCCAGCCTCTTGCAATCATCTCGTCGGCAAAGGCTCTGGCGGGGAACATGTGCCCCCCTGTGCCACCTGCTGCGATGACGACAAGCTTGTCTCTGTCTTCAGCCATACCGGCCCCTTGTGCGCGTACCTTGTCCGCGCACAAGTGCCAGCGCAAGGCCCAGTGTCAATCCCGTCCCGATCATGGACGAGCCACCATAGGACACAAATGGCAGTGTCATGCCCTTTGGCGGGATAAGGGCCAGATTTACGGCAATGTTTATGGCAGCCTGAAGGCCGAATAGCGTGAAGAGTCCGGCAGCCGCAGCGCGCGCATAGCCATCTTCCACACGTGAACTGGCACGGAAGCCCCGCAGGATCAGCAATACGAAAACCGCCATCAGCATCAGCGCCGCGATCAGGCCAAACTCCTCGACCATGACCGCATAGATGAAATCAGTGTGCGCGTCCGGCAGATGGATCTTAACTTGCCCCTCCCCCGGTCCAACACCAAACAATCCCCCCCGGCCGATGGCTTCGGCGGCGCGGTCAATCTGGTACGTATCGGCAGAGTCTGGATTGATGAAGCTGTTCACCCGGTAGCGAACATGCGGCAGCAAGGCATAAAGCGACGCCGACAAGCTGACCCCGCCAACCGCGAACCCTGCCGCCCATCTCCACGGCAGGCCACTGACATAGAACGTCACGACGAAGGCCGCACTCAGCAACACCGACTGGCCGACATCCGGTTGCAGCAATAACAGGCCGAGCGTGACCGCATAGAACAGGAAGGCAATGATCGCCCAAGGTCCGGTCGGATACAGCTCTCGCTGCGCCAGCAACCAACCGCTCAGGACAATCAAGGCAGGCTTTACCATCTCGCTCGGCTGCAGGGAAAACCCGGCAAACCGCAACCAGCGCTGCGCGCCCTTGGCCTCGTGTCCCCAAACGAGAATGAAGAACATCAGGGCAAGGCTGACGATAAAGACCAGCGTTGCAAACCGCCGCGCCCAGGTCCGGTCCAGCATGCTGACCACCACCATGATGGTCGCGCCCAAACCGGCAAAGCAGACCTGACGGAACACAAAGAAGTATTCATCCGAATAGCCAATCCGCGCCGCCGCAGTCGGCCCCGCCGCAAGCGACATGAGCAGGCCAATGGCAATCAGGAAAAACGCACCGCCGAAGAGCCCCCAATCGAGCGTCCGCCGCCACTCGGTCAGCCAGGACATGTCCGAGCGTGCGAGCAATGGGGAGGATGCTACGTAGGTCAAGCCAACTCCTTCAACTCCTGCGGCATCATTGACTGGACGATGCTCCGGAACACATCTCCGCGATGTTCAAAGTCGCGGAACTGGTCGAAACTTGCACAGGCAGGTGAAAGAAGAATGACCGGATTTTCGTCTCCGACCACTTTTGCATCACGAAATGCAGCCTGAACTGCATTTTCGAGCGTGCCGCATGTTTGCAGGGCCACCTTGCCCTTCAGCGTTGCGGCGAAGGTTTCTTCGGAGTCCCCGATCAGATAGGCCTTCGTGATGTTCGGGAACAGCGGCGCCAATGGCTGGATGCCCTCAGCCTTCGAAACACCGCCTGCAATCCAGTATGCTTTCTTGTAGGCTTTCAACGCCTGTTCGGCGGCTTCGGCATTGGTCGCCTTGGAGTCATTGACGAATTTCACGCCATCAATCTCGCCAACCATTTCGAGTCGGTGGGCAAGACCCGGGAAGGTGCGAATACCATCCATGATGGTCTGTGGGTCGAGGCCCAGCGCCCGGCAGGCGGCATAGGCTGCCGCGGCATTCTGGTGGTTGTGACGGCCCGGCAGCGCCATGCAGTCGGAGAGGTTACCGACGAACTGCGCCTGACCGCTATTGCTGTCATAGAGTCGTCCGTCCACGGCGCTGACGCCCCGGCCGAGCGCATAGGTGGATGAAGCCTGGACAACACGCGCTGGTCCATTTGCCGACAGGCCGATGGCGATGGACTGGGTGATCACATCGTCAAAGCCAATGATCGCAACATCTTTCTCGGTCTGGTTCTGGAAGATGCGCATTTTCGCAGCCTGGTACCCGTCCATGCCGCCATGGCGGTCCAGATGATCCGGCGTGATGTTGAGCAGCACGGCGACATCGCAATGCAGGCTCTTCACCAGGTCCAGCTGGTAGGAAGAGAGCTCCAGAACATAGGTTGCGTTGGCGTGCAGTGGGGCAAGGTCCAGCACGCCTGTGCCGATATTGCCCCCGATGCGCGCATCACGGCCCGCATGTTTCAGGATATGCCCGATCAACGCGGTTGTGGTCGACTTCCCGTTCGTGCCGGTGATGGCCACGATCTTCGGACGGCCACGCTCTGGCAGGGCCTGCACAGCGCGGGCGAATAATTCCATGTCGCCGACGACCGGCACATTGGTCATTTCCGCCATCCGCACAATCCGGTGCGGCTGCGGGAATTTGTATGGCACGCCGGGGGAAAGGACGAGCGCGGCAAAGGTCTGCCAGTCGCGCTTGTTGATGTCTGACAGGGTCAGGCCGGCGGCCTCCGCCTTTGCGCGGGTCTCTTCATTGTCATCCCACGCATGAACACGCGCGCCCCCGGCCTTGAGGGCCTTGGCAGCCGAGAGGCCTGTCCGGCCAAGGCCGAACACAGCAACATCTCTTCCAGCATATTCAGTAATCGGAATCATGGGTCTCGGCTTACCTCAGCTTCAACGTTGCGAGGCCCGCGAGGGCGAACAGGACGGACAGGATCCAGAAGCGCGCCACAACGCGCGTTTCTGGCCAGTTTTTCTTCTGGAAGTGGTGGTGCAGCGGCGCCATGAGGAAGATGCGCTTGCCTTCCCCCGTCAGCTTGCGGGTGACCTTGAACCAGCCGACCTGTATCATCACAGACACCGCTTCCATCACGAACAGACCGCCAATGATAACCAGCGCAAATTCGTGCTTGGCCGCCACCGCAACGACACCCAGCATTCCTCCAAGTCCGAGCGATCCGGTGTCGCCCATGAAGACCTTGGCCGGATAGGCATTATACCAGAGGAAGCCCATGCCCGCGCCGATCATGGAGGCGAGCAACACGGTCAGCTCGCCGGTGCCCGGCGTGAACTGGATGCCGAGATAGTCGGCGAAGACGAAGTTACCTGTCAGGTAAGCAATCAGGGCATAGGAGGCAGCCGCGAAACTCATCGGCACAATGGCGAGGCCATCCAGACCGTCGGTGAAGTTCACCGCATTCGCGCTGCCGACAACCACGATCATGCCAAACAGGATGAAGAAGCCGCCAAGCGGGAAGAAATAGTCATTTACGAAGGGCACAGCCACGCCGCCGGAAAAAGCCGGGTCGGCAGGCTCGACGCTTGTTTCAGGTGCCAGGCTGGCAATGCTCTCAGCCAATCCGTTCAGCGGGCCCCATTCGGCATGACCCGCTGGCGTGTGCGCGCCGTGCAGGCCCATGATGAACGCACAGGCAATCGCCGCTATGCCAAAGCCCGCGAGCAGGCGCACGCTCGCCGGAACGCCATCCGCGCTCTGCTTGGAAACCTTGGCAAGATCATCCAGGAAGCCAAGAACGGCGTAAGACAGTGTCACGAACAGTGTGGCCCAGATATAAGGGTTGGTCAGGTTGCCCCAGAGCAAGACGCCGACCACCAGGCCCAGCCAGATCAGGAAACCGCCCATTGTCGGCGTGCCCTGCTTCGACAGCTGCGCTTCCAGCGACAAGTCGCGGATCGGCTGGCCCTTACCCTGCCGGGCACGGAGGAAGTTGATGATTGCGTCTCCGAACAGGACGGTCACAAGGAACGCCGTCACCACGGCCGCGCCGGACCGGAATGTGATATAGTTCAGAACGTTAAATATACCGCTGTCTGCGGCCAGCCATTCGTATAGCATCACCCAACCTCTGCGGCGCCTTCTGCCCCGCGTTCCATCTTACCCATTGCCGAGTCGCTCCATTGGCGAATTCGGTCAGCTAGTTTCGCCATCCCGGACGCATTCGACCCCTTGATCAAGAGCACATCTCCATCTCGGAGCGCATTTTGCAGAGGATTCCACAGCTCTTCCCAATTGCGAGTCCAGGTCTGCTCCAACTGAGGCGGAAGTGCGTCCGAAAGATGAGTCATTTTGTCGCCTGCCAGGAAAATGGCAGCTGGCCCAGTATCCGCCACCGGATCCGCAAGCGCGGCATGTTCAGCATCCGACGTTTCGCCAATTTCGAGCATTTCGCCGAGCGCAATCAGCCGACGTCCACTGCCCCGACGGGACAGCGCAGCCAATGAGGCCTTCATGCTCGCCGGGTTTGCATTGTAGGCATCATCGATCAGCGTAATGTGTCCACCCTGTGGCAGGGTGAGCTGTTCGGCTGCCCCCCGACCGGGAGGTGGCGTGTAACCGGAAAGTGCCTCGGCGCAGTCCTCGACCGACAGACCGGACTGGCTGGCGGCCAGAACCGCCGCTGCCGCATTCATGGCCCAATGCTCACCAACCGCATTGATCGTGACAAGCACCGGCTTGCCGACAATGTCGAGCTGGATCCGGCTTTCATTGCCGTCTGTCTCATATCCGACAATACGCGCCGTCGCATTGGCGCTCCGGCCAAAACTCTCGAGATTTCCGGTCGGGCAGAAGCGCCGCGCGCGTCCGGCAAGATAGTCAAAGAATTCGTCATCGGCAGGCAGGATAAATGTCCCACCGGCCTCCATGCCGGTAAAGATATCTGCCTTCTCATGCGCAACTGCGCTGAGAGAGCCGAGCCCTTCAAGATGCGCCCCCGCAACACAGGTCACGATGCCGGTATGCGGACGAACCATCTGGCTGCGCGGCGCGATCTCGCCAGGAGTCGACATGCCAATCTCGAAAACGGCGCGCGTGGTGTCTTCCGGCATGCGCGCCAGAGTCAGCGGCACACCCCAATGATTGTTGAAACTCTTCACATTCCAGTGCGCCGGACCGAAGGCGCGATAGATCTGTGCCAGCATTTCCTTGACGCTGGTCTTGCCGGCTGAACCGGTCACGGCCGTGCGATGCGCGCCACAGCGGACCCGCGCGGCCACACCCATCTGCTCCAGCGCTTCCTGCACATCATCCGCAACGAGCTGAGGTCCCAGCCCGACCTGACGCGACACGAGTGCGCCCGCCGCGCCCGCAGCAAAGGCCGCCTCGACAAAATCATGCCCATCGCGCTGGTCCGTCAGCGCCACGAACAGGTCGCCCGGCTTCAGGCTGCGTGTGTCGATCGACACTGAACCCGTCACAGAGAACGGATCCGTCGCCCTGCCACCCGTAATGAGCGCGATATCGGAAGAGATCCAGAGCGGCGCGTTCATCCGGCGCCGCCTTTCAGCGCATCCAGCGCCGTGTCCTGATCTGAGAACGGGATGATATCCGCGCCAATGATCTGGCCGGTCTCGTGGCCCTTGCCAGCGATCACCAGCGTGTCGCCTTTTTTCAGTTCGGCGATAATCGTCCGGATGGCCTCTCCGCGATCGCCAATCTCGCGCGCATTCGGCGCGGTTTCGAGAATGGCATGCCGGATCATGTCCGGGTCTTCAGAGCGCGGGTTGTCGTCGGTCACGATCACATCGTCGGCCTGACGCGTTGCGATCTCGCCCATCAGCGGGCGCTTCTTGGCATCGCGGTCACCGCCGCACCCAAAGATGACTTTCAGTCGGCCGGCTGTATGCGGACGAACGGCGCGGAGCAACACGTCGAGCCCGTCCGGCGTGTGGGCATAATCGACAAACACGCCCGCGCCTGCCTCGGTCTTGCCGACCAGTTCGAGTCGCCCCTTAACGGGCTTCAGCTTGGACAGGCCGTCCATCACCGCGTCGACGTCCATGCCCAGCGACAAGCAGATCGCCGCCGCCGCCAGCGCATTCAACGCCTGGAACTCGCCGATCAGCGGCAGTTCGAAAGGCTTCAATTCGACATCGCGCCAGAACAGGTTGAGCACCTGCCCGGTCGCGCGCGGCATGATTTCGTCGATCCAGAGATGCTCGCCGCGCCAGCCGAAGGACACGACCTGCAGGCCATGATCGGTTGCGGCCTTCTCGAAGACCTCGCGATGGTCGCTGTCGGCGTTCACGATGGCTGGCATGCCCTGTCCGCCAAAGTCGCGGAACAGGCGCAGTTTGGCGTCGAGGTATTCTTCCATCGTGGCGTGATAGTCGAGATGGTCCTGGGTAAAGTTCAGGAAAGCAACAGCCGACAAGTCCACACCATCAAGGCGATGTTGCTCAAGGCCGTGGCTGGACGCCTCCATCGCACAATGGGTGACCCCTTGCCCGGCCAGTTCGTGGAGGGTCTCGTGAATGGTAACCGGATCAGGTGTCGTATGGCCGACATCAATCTTGCCCTTCGGGCCAATGGCACCAAGCGTGCCCATCGAGGCAGCCGACAGGTTTGCATTCGCCCAGATCTGGCGACAGAAATCCACCGTCGAGGATTTGCCATTCGTACCTGTCACGGCAGCGATCGTTTTCGGCTGCGCGACATGGAAGCGCTTCGCGGCGAGGGCCAGCGCGCGGCGCGGCTCATCCGCGATCACATGCGTAGCACCATCTACCGCAACGCCGCCTTCGGACAGGATCGCCGCAGCGCCTTTTTCGATTGCCTGCGGAATATAGTCCCGACCATCCGATACGGTGCCTTTCAGCGCCGCGAACAGATAGCCCGGCGCTACCCGACGGCTGTCAGCCGTCATGCCTTTGATTTCGATGTCTCCCTGCTCGACGAGCGGGAACAGGTCTTTCAGTTTGGTCACAAGGAACTCCTCTTCTCCTGGCCGGAGCGGAGGGCTGCGCCCGCCGGGCGAATATCCTCGAACCGTGGCGCAAGACCCAGAAGCGGCGCGACACGTTCTATCATTCGTCCCGCCGCCGGAGCCGCATTGTAGGCCGCCGTGGCGCCGGCCCCTGATCCGGCCTTCGGATCATCGAGGGTCACGATCAGGGCATATTGGGGGCGATCATAGGGAAAGACAGCCGCAAAGCTCGTGACATTGTGGTCATCATCATACCCGCCAAGGATCGGCTTCTCCGCCGTGCCGGTTTTTCCCGCAACGCGATACCCGGCAACTTCGGCATTCTTGCCGGTGCCGGTGACGACCGCTTCGCGCATCATCACGTTCACCATTTCAGCCGTCAGAGCAGACATCACTCTTACAGGCGCAGGGCGATCCCGATTGTTCATGATCAGGGTCGGCTGAACCCGCTCACCCCCATTCGCAAAGGTCGAAAAGGCAGCCAGGAAAGACATGGGCGATACAGCAATGCCATGCCCATAGGACACGGTAGCAGAATAGAGATCGTCAAACCGCTCGGGCAGGATTGGCGCTGAACTGCCCGCCAGTTCGATCTTCACCCGCTCCATCAGACCGGCGCGGGTCAGGAAATCCTGCTGGCGCCGCGGCCCCAGCTTCTCGTTGATCCGGACCGTGCCGATATTGGAGCTCTGGGAAATGATGTGTGTGATGTCGGCATCGCCATGGAATGGGTGATCATCCTCAATCCGGAAACCGCGAATTTCCAGCGGGCGGCGCACATCAAATAATTCGGTCGGGTGCACTACGCCGGCTTCGAGCGCAGCGGCGACCGTGAAGGGCTTGAAGATGGATCCGAGTTCGTAGACCGCCCCGGTCGCACGATTGAGGCGGGACGGATCCGACATCGGAATATCGACTGACCGGTTCGGGTCAAATGGCGGCCAGCTGGCCATGGCGCGCACTTCGCCGGTTTGCGCATCCAGCAGGATCGCGGCGCCACCTTCAGCTTCATGCTCGGCAGCGGCGATTGACAGCTCAGCCTCGACCGCTGCCTGCACGCCATTATCGATGGTCAGGCGGACCGGCTCTCCACCGGCGGCCAGACGTTCATTCTGGCTATACTCAATGCCGCCTGCGCCGAGGCCATCCACATTCGTGTAGCCCAGCAAATGTCCGGCCAAGGTGCCGCGTGGATAGGCCCGGCGGCTCTCTTCCTCGAAACGCAACCCTTCAAGGCCCAGGTCAAACACGGCCTTGCGCTGGCGTGGGGTCAGGCCGCGCTCTACCCAGACAAACTCACGGGTCTGATCTGACAGGCGCCGGGTCATCTCCGCCACGTCGAGATCCGGCAGGACCGTCGCGAGCGCTTCGGACACTTCGCCGCCATCCCAGATCAGTTTCGGATTGGCGACAAGCGAGTAGGCGGAGACGGATGTGGCGAGCAGTTCGCCATTGCGATCAACAATATCGGCCCGCACGATACGCTCGGCCTTCTGACCTGCCGCATGCGCAGGTGCCGCCCCGCCCGCAAGGGACAGGTAGCCGGCCTTGCCAGCCAGAACGACAAACAGCGCACTGACCGCGAGGCCAGCAAGCCGTGTCCGGTTCCGGGAGGCTTCGCTCACTCGGGCACCTCCCCGTTCTCGGTGGATGCAGGCGCCGGGACGCTCAGGCTGTTGGGCTTGCCAACCAGTGCATCCAGATCCCCCTCGGAAGCCATCTGCTCCGGCTTGGGCGGTGCCATACCCAGTTCGGTGCGGGCATATTCCTCAATCCATTCGCGGCGGCTCATGTGCGACAGCTCGGTTTCCAGCAGCGCCTTTTCCTGGCGCGCCTCCTCGATCTGCGCCTCAACCGCCATCAGCTCAGCCGCGGTGTCCTTGGCGCCATATTTGGCACGATAGAGGCTGACAATCAGCAGGCCGACAACGACCAATCCAAACAGAAATGCGCGGCGGCTCATAGGGCATCCTCCAGGTCTGACAGGGGCGGCAGATTCATGCCGTCGCTGGCCTCTTCTTCGATGGCGGGTGCGCTGGTACGGATTGCGGCCCGCAACTTGGCGGAGCGTGCGCGCGGATTGCCTTCAACTTCGTTATCAGACGGCAGAACCGCCTTGGAAACAGCCAGCTCGAACGTGGAGTCGGGGCCTTTCTGCGCAACCGGCAAATGACGCGATCCGCCGCCCATCTTGCCGGCACGGTTCTTCAACCACTGTTTCACCATACGGTCTTCCAGCGAGTGGAAGGCCACGATCACGAGACGGCCGCCCGGACGCAGCAGGCGTTCGACAGCGTGCAGCGCACGGGCCAACTCTCCCAGCTCATCATTCACATACATGCGGATGGCCTGAAACGTCAGCGTCGCCGGGTGAATACGCGCGCCCTTGCGCCCGCCCACGGCCTTTTCAACCGCATCGGCCAGTTCGGTGGTTGTCTCGAACGGCGTGTCATCACGGTGCAGCACAATCGCCCGGGCAATCCGGCGTGCCTGGCGCTCTTCGCCAAGACGGAAGATGATGTTCGCGAGGTCGCGCTCACTCATCATATTGACCACATCCGCCGCCGTTGGGCCTGTATCGCCCATGCGCATGTCCAGTGGACCATGCTTCATGAAGGAAAAACCGCGCGCAGCCTGGTCAATCTGGAAACTGGAAACACCGATGTCGAGCACAACGCCGTCAACATGTTCATATCCCGCCGCACGGACGATGTCGTCCATTTCGCCGAAGCGACCGAGCAAGGGTACGAGGCGTTCCGTCTTTTCCGCCATCTTCCGGGCGCGCTCAATGGCATCCACATCGCGATCAATGCCAATCAGGGTGCATTTGGAAGACCCAAGAATGGCGCGGCTATAACCGCCGCCGCCAAACGTGCCGTCAACAATGATCTCCCCATCCCTGGGGGCGAGCCATTCCAGCACTTCATCCAGCATGACCGGTTTGTGGCCAGGGTCGGGAGCGAGGGGCGCGTCCTGTGTCATCAGCTGTCGCCCCCATCCACGAGCTTCAGGGCGGCATTCCCCGAGGCCTGCTGGTGCAGCACTTCGGAATAGGCATGCCCGAGCGCTTCCAGTGTGTCTTCTTTCGCAGCCTCGGCGGCCATGGCGTCGAAATGTTCAGCATGGCGATCCGGGTTCCATATCTGGAAACTGTCCATATTGCCCGCGAATTTGACGCGATCGGTCAGGTTTGCCGCCTTCATCAACTCGTCAGACAGTTTGATGCGGCCGGTATCGTCCATCTTCAGGTCGGCAGAGCCCGCGATGATGCGCGTGACCAGGGCCTTGCGGGCGGGGGAGTGCGGGGCGAGCCGGGTCAGCGTCGCCCGATACATTGCCATCAGGGCCTCACCGCCGCCTTCCAGACAACCGGATCCGTCGAGCGCCGACCAGAGGAAAATCCGGTTTCCACCGCCCAGCGCAGCGCGAAAGGAAGCGGGTATGGAAACCCGACCTTTTGCATCAATAGCGCTTTCATAGGTGGAAACGAACACCCGCCAACCCTGACTTTGTCTGCCTAAACCCCGCATGGGTAAACCATGTCTTAACGTGGAGTATCATGGGACAGTATGGGCCTCAATGGGCACTGTGGATGAATCGAAATATCCACATCCGTAAACTACCGGAACAAAGATGAAATATTACGGCAACATACCGGAACGGTCGAATGGGCCGAAATGGGCGGCCGGTAATTTTCCTTTCTGAATCAGGCCGCTGCCCTCCCCTGCTGTGACGAGAAAGGCACGGGGGACGGAACATGTCTTTTTCTGCTGATTTCCACAGCTCGTTTCGGCAGTGCCCAGTATCTGTTCGTTTCGGCCCCGTATCACTTCGCGAATGCTTCGAATCGCAAAAAAAGCCCCGAAGCAATGCTTCGGGGCCTTTCCTTGGGTCTTGGAACATTCGCCGCGCAACTAGCCGGCCGTGACCGCCTCAGCAGCCAGCACGCGGGCGACAGCATTGACCACAGCGCCGATGCGGATGCCCGCCTGGATCTGCTCGGTCGACAAGCCGTGCTTGCGCAATTCGGCTTCATGCGCATCGAGACACATGCCGCAGCCATTCACGGCGGACACACCAAGGGAATAAAGCTCGAAGTCCGCTTTCTCGATTCCCGGCGCACCGATCACGTTCATGCGCAGCTTGGCTGGCAAGGTCTGGTACGTCGAATTGCTGATCAGGTGGATCGACCGGTAATAGACATTGTTCATGCCCATGATCGCGCTGGCAGCTTTCGCAGCCTTGATCGCTTCGGGGCTCAGCTTTCCGTCCGCTTCCGCTTCCAGCGCCGTCAGCGTCTGGGGTTCACCCACAGCATGGGCACAGGCGAGGAAACAGCCATATTTCTGTTGGTCGCTCAACAGGGTCTCGTTCATCAGCGAGCCGAGATTGAGCTTCAAATCCTTCGCATAGTCAGGCAGCGAAGATTTCAGGGACTCGATAGACATGAATCCTCATCCTTCCGGAATTCGTTGTTTTGATGGGGTGGGGGCGAATGGGTCCGACAAGCCTTGCAGGCTAGAGGGGTGGGAGTGCCAACGTCCGGAACTGGGTGGACGGAAGGCCTGCCGGACCTTTCGCGACGCTGAAGGGAAGATGCCTCATGGGTGGGGGAGGGAGTGAGACATCTTCCCGGAAGTTTCAGCGTTGCGCTCTATCTATGCGCAACCTAGGCAGCTGGTTCCAAAATATCTCCGCCAACCGGACGATTACATGGGCACAGCTCATCGGTCTGCAGGGCATCCAGCACGCGGAGCGTGTCTGCAGGGCTGCGGCCGACGTTCAGATTGGTCACATAAACGTGCTGAATCACGTTGTGCGGGTCGACAACATATGTCGCGCGATAGGCAACGCCTTCAGACGGCTCACGCACGCCAAGACCATCAACCAGCTCACCGCGGGTGTCCGCAAACTGCCAGATCGGCAGCTCTGCGAGGTCTGCGTGGTCGCGGCGCCATGCCAGCTTCACGAACTCGTTGTCGGTGGACCCGCCGAGCACAACCGCGTCGCGGTCTTCGAAGTCGCCGGACAGGCGGGCGAATTCAGCGATTTCAGTTGGGCAAACGAAGGTGAAGTCTTTCGGGTAGAAGAAGATGACTTTCCATTTACCCTCAAAGGAATCCTGCGTGATGGGCTCGAATGCGCTTTCGCCATTCTGCTCATGCTGCATGAATTTCGGCTTTACGCCCGTGACTGTGAACTCGGGAAGCTTTTCGCCAATGCCAAGCATAGTGGATCTCCTGGGATAAGATGTTGAGGCTGCCGGAACGGTGGGCCCGGTGGCCGTGCTTTCTCGCAGTTGCGGCAAAAAGGAAAATTGATAATTCCCATTGCCGGTATAGATTGTCTCTATGATTATACCGACCCTTCGCCAACTGCAGTATCTAGTGGCTCTTGGAGAGACCGGCTCGTTCTCTCGGGCCGCCGAGGCGTGCTATGTGACGCAGCCCACCTTGTCAGCCGGGATCAAGGAATTGGAGGATTTGCTGGGCGTCAAACTGGCCGAACGCGAACCGCGCGGCGCCAAGCTGACTCATGCCGGAGAGCTGGCGGTTTCGCGCGCCAATGCGCTGATCAATGATGCCCATTCCCTGGTCCAGTCGGTTCAGAGCGCCGGCGCTCTGCTCACGGGCCCCTTTCATCTCGGCGCGATCCCGACCATCGCGCCCTTCGTCCTGCCAGCGGCAGTCCGCGCCCTCAGCGAGCAATATCCCCAGCTCAAACTCTACCTGCACGAAGAGAAGACACCGCGCCTGATCGACCAGTTGCGCACGCGCACTCTGGACGCCGCCCTGATTGCCCTGCCCTGGGACGTTCCGGGCATCGAGATGCTGCCGCTATTCGATGATGAATTCCTGTTTGCCGCGCCCGCTTCACACCCGCTGGCCAAGAAGAACGGCCTCTCGCCAGAAGACCTGGCGGGCGAGAACCTCCTCCTGCTCGAAGACGGGCACTGCTTGCGCGATCATGCACTCTCCATCTGTCGCATGAAGACCGGCAACGGCACTGATCAGGTGGCCGCTACTTCACTCGGAACATTGGTCAACATGATTGCCGGGGGCCTTGGCGTCTCGCTCCTGCCCAAACTCGCCACAGATAACGGCCTGAACATCGGACCGGACGTCGCCGTACGCGAATTCGTCAGTCCCGTGGTCGGCCGCCAGATCGGTATCGCCTGGCGCACCGGCAGCCCACGCGAGGCCGATGCCCGCAAGATCGGTGAAATCGTCAAGGCCGCCACCCGGCACTAGACCGCTTCCCCTCTGATAATCGGGATTTCATCTTGACGGTTCCCGTGGCCAAGCCTAATCATATAACGCGTTATATAACTGATTATGGAATCCCGTGATGAGCCAGGATATTCTCGCACAAGTTGGCTATCTGGGCCTGGCCAGTCGGCTGAAGCGTCTTGCCGACCGGCTGCAGGCAGAAGCTGTCAGCGTGTTCGACAATCGCGCCTATCCGATCCAGACGACGCACTTTCCCTTGATCGCCGCGCTTGAGGCCAACGGCCCGCTCAGTGTGAGCGCGGCCGTCGAGGCCACCGGCGTTAGCCAGCCCGCCATCACGCGCATCCACAATGCGCTCCAGATGATGGGCCTGACCGACACGCGCCCGATTGAGGGCGACAATCGCCAGAAGGAAATCTTCCTCACGCCTGCCGGGGAAGCGCTGGTGTCCGAAATGCGCGCCAGCTTCTGGCCCGCCGTTCAGGAGGCCGCCGAGCAACTCTGTCTCTACCCAGACCATGACTTGCTGGCGGAAATCTGCCTCGTGGAATCGCGTCTCGCCGAGCAGCCCCTGTCGGCGCGGATCGAGACCCTGGCCAATCCTGCGGGCCTGAAGATCGTGGAATTCTCGGACGAACTCGCCCCGCATTTCGACCACATCTCCCGCGAATGGGTCGAGGAGATGTTCCGGCTGGAAGCGGAAGACATCGCCATGATCGAAAACCCACGTGCCAAGGTGATCGACAAGGGCGGCACCATCCTGTTCGTCGAGGATCCGGAACTCGGCATCATTGGCACCTGCGCGCTGATGCCCATGGCGGATGGCAGCGTGGAACTGACCAAGATGGGCGTTCTGGCCTCCGCGCGCGGTCGCCGGGCGGGAGATTTCCTGATGCGGCAGATTCTGAAGCGCGCCCGCCAGATGGAAATCCAGGATCTCTTCCTGCTGACCAATTCAAAATGCGCGTCGGCCATCCGGCTCTACGAGAAATACGGCTTCCGGCATGATGACGACATCATGCGCCGCTATGGCCACCGCTATGAGCGCTGCAACGTCACCATGTCCTATGCGATGCCTGCCCGCTCATAGAAAAGCCCCGCCGGTGGGGCGGGGCTTTGTCGCCGATCTGTGCCGGCATCTCCCTTTGGCCTTGGCCTAGCTCGCTTCGCGCTCCTGGCGCACATCGAGATCATATTCGCGGACCTTGCGATAGAGCGTCGAGCGGCCAATGCCGAGACGACGCGACACTTCACTCATATGGCCTTCATAGAAGTCGATGGCATACTGAAGGATATCGCGCTCGATATCGCTCAGCGTGCGCAGCTCGCCCGCCTCGTCCTGAATGGCTACCGGGCCGTTCTCGCCGGACTGAACGGGCTCGGCGATATCGGGGGCCTTGTTGAAGGGCGATGAAGGCAGGTTGCTCACATCCGGCATCTGTCCGGAAATCTGAGGGAAATCCTGCGGGCGCAACTGGTCGCCATCGCACAGAACCACAGCGCGGAAGACAGCATTCTCCAGCTGGCGGACATTGCCCGGCCAGTCAAAGGCGTACAGCATCTTCATCGTCTCGTCGGCAACACCGGTCACTTTCGCGCCTTCGCTGGCATTGAAGCGATTCACGAAATGGTCGACCAGCGCCGGAATGTCATCACGGCGTTCGCGCAGCGACGGCATGTCAACCGGATAGACATTGAGGCGATAGAACAGGTCTTCGCGGAATGTGCCTTCGGCAACCTGTTGCGACAGATCGCGGTTGGTTGCGGAAATGATCCGTACATCCACCTTGGTCGGGCGGCGCGAGCCAACGGCATCCACCTCCCCTTCCTGCAGGGCACGGAGCAGCTTCACTTGTGCATCCAGCGGCAACTCACCCACCTCATCGAGGAAAAGCGTGCCGCCATCGGCCTCGACAAACTTGCCGAGCGCTTTTGAGACGGCACCGGTAAAGGCGCCCTTCTCATGACCGAACAGGATCGACTCGACCAGGTTTTCCGGGATCGCACCACAGTTCACGGTGACGAATGGTTTCCCGGCACGGTCAGATGCGCCCTGAATGCAGCGGGCAACAACTTCCTTACCCACACCACTTTCGCCCAGGATCAGGACGGGAATATCAGAACTCGCGGCGCGTTCGGCCAGACGCACGACCTGGCGCATCGGCGGCGCGGTCGCGATCATGTCGTCAAAGCTCATGCCGCCTTCGGATTTGCGCGAGAGGCGCTTCACTTCCCCTGACAGGGATTGCAATTTCAGGGCGTTGCGGATCGAAACGACGACGCGCTCCGGATTGGCGGGCTTCACGATGAAGTCCACCGCGCCGCGGCGCATGGCCTGAACGATCGTGTCAATGCCGCTGGTCGCCGTCAGCATGATGACCGGCAGGTCAGCGCGCTTGGCCGACAGGCGTTCCAGCGTGTCCATGCCCGACAGGCCCGGCATGGTCAGGTCCAGCAGGACCACGTCGATGCCATCCTTCGGGTCAGAGGCAAGCGCAAGTCCCGCCTCGCCATCCGGCGCCGTGCGACAGGCAAATCCAGCCTTCTCGACCGCAGCCTGAAGCAGGCGGCGCTGGGTCGGATCGTCATCAATTACAAGCACCGTCTTGGCCATTGCGATTACTACCTTCTCTACAAGGAACCGACGGATCGCCCGCTCCCGAAACCAGATGTTTGATACAAAGCGGAACACATCCGTCCCGTATCGTTACGCCCCGTTCTGACACAGCGAGGTGGAAGTCTGGTTGAATCGAAAGGTGAAATTTGACGCAAATCTGAAGTGTGCGTTGCGCGCGCAGGCTCTCGCGGGTGCGGCCTCACCTTCGAGCTGGCCGCCATGGCCATGCGGCACGGAGACATTCGCGAAAATCGTGGCGCTCATCCACACGGTTTATTTCAGATTGTTACAAAGTGAAAAACCTGAAAGTTTCCCTCAGACCCGGTGGTTTTCTCGTGCCGATTGTATCCCCCGCCCCACTTCACATCCATGCCCCTGTAGCGCGCACAACACGATGCGGAAGGCGCGCCAGCCCCGATCGGATACGTCCTGCGCCGATTGGCCCCGAGTCGTGAGCGCCAATATCCGCAAGCGTGACGGATCAACGAATCATAAAATCGAAGCCCGCTCGGACATGAGCGATTCCGGTCTCGATCCGGGCATCGACAAGGGGGGGAAAACTTCCTAGAGACCGTCCTTTGTTCGGGCCCACAAGCTCGAACCGGATTATAGTAGCTGCGCGGGTTTGGGGACGCAGATATGCAGGAAAAGAGACAGTCTATTTCTAGCGCACAAGACACGGAAGAGGACACAAGCGCAGATCCATTGCGCGACGCACTCAGGAAATCCTTTGAGGAGAGTCTGAAAGCGCCACCCTCTGCGAGACTTGAGGAGCTGATGGCACAGCTGCGCTCGAAGGAGCGCAGCCAGGATTCAGACACCAAAGATTAGGCGCGGACGCCGCGTTCAGTGACGGAACGCAGGCTGGCGGATCAGTTCGGCCAGAATATAACCGGCCATCGCACGATCAAACTCAACCCCGACCGCCGGGCCAACGCGCCAGCGCACCGTGCAATCGACCTGGAAATGCGGCTCCGACGGGGTCCGGCGCAGCAGCAAGTGGAAACGGTTTGGCAGATCGGCCCAATCGCCGACTTTCAGACAGGCCCCGTGCACCGATAAATCCTGCACGAGAATGCTGCGCGCCTCGCTATAATCCATCAGGACAACTCGCCCGGACGTTTGCAGGCGAACGCGCGTGCTGCGCCGCAATTCGGCGGGGGCGGAATCGGCCTGGGTCGGAACGGAAACGAGTTGGGTCATGCCCCTACTATGCCCCAGCCCCCATTTGGTTCATTTTTTTCCTACCCTGACGAGAGTCCGGGCAATCTGGCCTCCTCGGCCGACGCGCCGCCACGATCAGACAAGGTCCAGCGCGCGCAGCACGGCGCCCTGATCATAATAGGGGCGTTCGCAGATAATCCGGTCACTGCCCGGCGCGAATTCAAACGTTGCCGCCATGCGCACCTTGAAACGGCGCCCGGTGGGCTCAATCATGGTCTTGCCGACCTGTAGCGGGCCGGTATGCGTGCCCGTCAGCCAGAACTCGACCAGAAGTTTGTTGGTTGCCTCATCAACGGCAATCGAGATGATTTCATTGTCCTGATCCGGAAAGGGCGTGCGCGACAGTTCGAAATAGCGCCGCACCGCGGCCTCCCCGTCGAACACCTGCCCGCCGCCATGCATCTCATACCGGGGATGCGCGAACGTCGCCATCACCGCATCCCAATCATGCGTCACCTCCAACGCCATATGGTTACGGACGTTCGCGATACGGGCTTCAGTCAGATTGGTCATTGTCTTCCCCATTCATTTTCTTTGACCTTCACCCTCGATCCAAGGTTGCGCAAGCATTAACGAAAGGTAAAGTTCAACTTGGGTGAGGAGGACGGTGTACATATGTCTCTCGGAGTTGAATTTGGGTTTCGGCGCCCGCAATGGATGGGATTTAAGTCCCTGGACGCGTCGGATGGCATCCGAACAGGGGCCGTGGTCTCGATGACGGCGATATGCCTGCTTCTTTGGCCGCTATCAGACGCCGACCGACAACAAACACCGAATTATGCCCTGCTGGCCGCCCTATGGGTGGGAGCTGTGGCGGCGGGACTTTTCCGGAGTCACCAGATATGGGCCCGTCTACATTCCGCGCTCGCCGTGAACCCCTCAAGACGTACGCGCAGTGATGAAAAAATCATCGCCCAAGGCTTGAAAGAGCTGTTCGTCTATCTGCTGCTCTCACTTTTGGCCCTGTCCGTGCTGGCCTTCGTATCTGGCAGCCCCCTGATTTCGGAACTTGAGCATATACGATTGCGAGGCTCGGACGCGGAACGCAGTCTTCTACATATCGCAATTTATTGCGCCTTTTTCGCGGGGGCTTTCCTTCCAATTTTGACAGCCATCGCACGCATGGCTGCAGCAGAAGCCAAGCAAAGCAAATCGCCTTTGTTCAGGACAGATGTCGTGTCTCGCAACTCGTTGATCACGAGCTTCATAGCCATTGGCGGCATTCTCCTTTTGGCGTGGGCCGCTGGCGCCGGGTTCTTCTCGATTGATCAGGATCTGGGTGTCATCATCTACCTTGTAGTCATCATCGCATTCCTGGTTTTCATAATCGCGCCACATCTCACGCGTCATCTGAATCAAAACGAAGAAAATCGCACAGCACGGGCGAGCACCGCAGCGGGCGGCATCGCCAGTTTTGCTCCGGAAGTATGGGTCAGCCGACTGGATTCGATCCTTGTCCGGCTTGTAGCCCCCTTGTCCGGCGCAACCCAGCATGGAGCACCCGTGCCTCACCTATTGGTAGTCGGTCTGATTCTTCCACTATCCGCCATCGGCTTCGTTTTGAGCAGCCCCTTTGGTCTCATCCCCATATTCCTTGCAATGTTGATCGTTATAGCGCTCGGCAGGAGATGGGCATGGGTGGAAGCAGACAGGGAAACAGCTTCACGCCTTCAATCGACAGACTTCCGAAAATCGCAGGATATTCATATTGGCTTTGACAACGACCTCAAGGATGAAGCCCTATTGGGCTATGTTTCCTTCTTTGTTTTGGTCCCCTTGGCGCTGTTCCAGATAGAACAGTTCAGCTTTGCTTTCGATACGGAGCAATCTCTTGCAAGCATGCCCCCCACACAGCAATTCTACGCGTGGATCAGCTTCTTTGGCGCAGAACTGGCGAAGGCCGTACCTTTTGTCGATTGGTGGGAAATTTATCAGGTCGAAGTAAACACCCCCATTTCAGTATCCGACAATGTCGGCAACCCCGCACTCGCCAAGCACCTGACCTTCGCCGCACGCGCTCTGGTCGACCTCGTGATCATGGCGGCTCTATTTCAGGCATTTGGCATATGGCAACGCAGCCGCGCCCAACAGCGCCTGTACGATGCGGGCCACATCAACGCTTTTGATCCCTTCACGGAACAGGAATTCTTTGAACGTGGCATACGATACGACCACAACGAAAAGAAATACATTCCCAAGCCCAGCTTCAGAAAGCGCGTTGAGAAGCATCGAGAAGCCAGAGAAGAGCTGAAGCTTCCCGCATTTCCTTACAGTCCACGCCGACTTAGCGAGCTGCTGAACTCTCCAGACCCTGATCTGAAGGCAGGTGCCGAATGGATGGTAAGTGAGTATCGGGTACTTGCCGGGCCACCTGCCGAACAACTTTCACAGCTGGAAGAACAATGGCGGCAGCCTTGCGACTTCCGAGAGCTGTACACTCAATATCGGGCAACCAGCCACCCGCAAAGGAGGGCTGCTGCCAAAAACACGATAAGAAACGAAAAACTGAAATTCGAGCGACTGTTAGACGACCTGATTGAGGCCGGAGCGAACAATAACAAATGGTTCGCTCTGAACCAAGCAAACACCCTACTGAAGCTTCTTGAGCATATCAGCAACTTGCCTGAATTCGTCTACGCGCACTCCCTGGCGATCGACTATCTCAGCGAACGGCGCGGTCAATTCATTCTGCTTGCTCTTGCCTCCCACACACTCACTGACACTGCCGACTCCGTAGCGCCTGCTTGGCGCCGTCAGATCGAGGGAAAATTCAATCGCGTTCCGAACGTCGTTCTAGGCCGCAGTGAGATGCGTCAGATTGTTTATGACGCGATGGAGCGGTACGCAGACCTCTGTTTCGCGTGGCGGGAATTTTCGAGAATCGAAGAAACCATGAGCTTTTTGGAACTTATGGCCCAGACAGATGCCGCCGCCCCCGCGCGCTTGAAGGCCGGAACTATCGCCAACCAGTTGCGCAACCGGCTTACAGACCTTCTATCCACCACCCCACCGCACAAAACAAGAACACCCTAGACACCTCCCTGCCCGCGCCCCATATCGGGGGTATGGCTCCTCCTCCTCCTTCCAAGGGCGTTTCCGAAGCGCCCAGCGTGTTCTCGCTTGACGGCTTCGCGCGCGATGCCGCCGGCGCCCTGCCGTCCGACAACTGGACGCCCCACCGGCCTGACCGCGACTGGGTCAAGCTGGAGGGCGGCAAGCGGTTTAAAGTGCATTCCGAATATGAGCCCGCGGGCGACCAGCGCACCGCGATCCCCGAACTCGTCGAAGGCATCGGCGCGGGCGAGCGCGACCAGGTCCTGCTCGGCGCGACCGGCACCGGCAAGACCTTCACCATGGCCAAGATCATCGAGGCGACCCAGCGCCCGGCCCTGATCCTCGCCCCCAACAAGACGCTCGCCGCACAACTCTATGGCGAGTTCAAATCCTTCTTCCCCGAGAACTCGGTGGAGTATTTCGTGTCCTATTACGATTACTACCAGCCCGAAGCCTATGTACCGCGCGCCGATCTCTACATCGAGAAGGAATCCTCCATCAACGAGGCCATTGACCGGATGCGCCACTCGGCCACCCGCGCCATCCTCGAGCGCGATGACGTGATCATCGTCGCCTCGGTCTCGTGCATCTACGGCATCGGCTCGGTCGAGACCTACACATCGATGACGTTCAAGCTCGAAGAGGGCCAGCGCATCGACCCGCGCCGCGTCGCCGAACAGCTCGTCGCCAACCAGTATACCCGCAATGACATGGCCTTCACCCGCGGCACGTTCCGCGTGAAGGGCGACGTGGTCGACATCTTCCCGGCCCACTTCGAAGACCGCGCCTGGAAGCTCTCCTTCTTCGGCGACGAGTTGGAGAGCATCACCGAGTTCGACCCGCTCACCGGCCGCACCATGCAGAAGCTGCCCGCCATCAAGATCTATGCGAACAGCCACTATGTGACGCCCCGCCCGACGCTCAACCAGGCCATCGACAAGATCAAGGCGGAGCTGAAGACCACGATTGCCCATTTCGAGGCCAACGGAAAACTGCTCGAGGCCCAGCGCATCCAGCAGCGCACCCAGTACGATCTCGAAATGCTCGCCGCCACCGGCTCCTGCAACGGCATCGAGAACTATTCCCGCTACCTCACCGGCCGCAAGCCCGGCGACCCGCCGCCGACCATGTTCGAATACCTGCCCGACAATGCCCTCGTCTTCACCGATGAGAGCCACCAGACCGTGCCCCAGATCGGCGCCATGTACAAAGGCGACTTCAGCCGCAAGACCACGCTGGCCGAATACGGCTTCCGCCTCCCCTCCTGCATGGACAACCGCCCCCTCAAATTCGAGGAATGGGACGCCATGCGCCCGCAAACCGTCCACGTCTCGGCCACGCCCGGCAAGTGGGAACTGGACCGCACCGGCGGTGTGTTCACCGAACAGGTCATCCGCCCCACCGGCCTGATCGACCCGCCGGTCGAGGTCCGCCCCGTCTCCAAGGATGGCGCCAACCAGGTTGATGATGTCATGGCCGAGGTCAAGGACGTCGCCGCCAAGGGCTATCGCAGCCTGATCACCACGCTGACCAAGAAGATGGCGGAAGACCTGACTGACTTCCTCAACGAAAATGGCGTGCGCGTGCGCTACATGCATTCCGACATCGACACGATCGAGCGGATCGAGATCATCCGTGACCTGCGCCTCGGCGTATTCGACGTGCTGGTCGGCATCAACCTGCTCCGCGAGGGGCTCGACATACCCGAATGCGGTTTTGTCGGCATCCTCGATGCGGACAAGGAGGGCTTCCTCCGCTCAGAGACGAGTTTGGTCCAGACGATTGGCCGCGCCGCGCGCAATGCCGACGCCCGCGTCGTGCTCTATGCAGACCGGATCACCGGCTCGATGCAGCGCGCCATGGAAGAGACCAGCCGCCGCCGCGAGAAACAGGTCGCCTATAATACCGAACACGGCATCACGCCGACCACGATCAAGCGCGCCGTCGCCGACATTCTCGGCGAACTCGGCGAAAAGCCCGGCAGCGCCCCGAAAGCCCGCGGCCGCGGCAAGGACAAGGGCAAGTCACGCGGCGTCACCGAGACAAAAGCCTTGCCACTTGCAGGTGAATCCGGCCACAACTTCAAAGCCGTCCTCGCGGACCTGGAAAAACAAATGCGCGAAGCCGCCGCGAACCTCGAGTTCGAAGAAGCTGCGCGCCTCCGGGACGAAGTGAAACGGCTGAGGGAAGAGGAATTGGGGCTTTAATCTTTCGAAACTCGAGAATGAAAGATGCTTACGAAGATTGAACGACTAATTTCCAGAAGCCTGCTAACGATTTTTCTGTCTGTCGTCGTATTCTATTTAGTATTCGAAACGCTCGACAGTATTGATCAAAATGTTGGTACTCTGAGACCATTTGAGAGTCTATTCAGTGTTGGCTCCAATTTTTTTCTAGGAATATGCATTTCCTTTCTCTTCTATTACCTCGTCGTCGTAGTCCCAGAAAATCGGCGTCGAGAAGCCATTAAGAGCAATCTATCCTTTCAATATAAACGCATCAAAGAAGATATTCTGTACCAAGTCATTTTTGCTAGCCAACAAGGGGGGCGAAATGATTTGACGGCAGATACGGAGACACTTGAAAAGCTCAGCACGGTCCAAGGATTCCGAGATGCGTTTGTAGGCGGTCGCGAAGCAGACGAAGGTTTCTATGCGTTCAGAAATCACATGAGCGCAGATGTTCCCGAGTTCCGAGAGATCATCTTCGGTTTTAAGATGCTTGCGGAGCAGATTGATTTTGTAATGCATAACTATCCGATAGCAGACCCGGAGATATTTAGAGTACTCAATAATCTCAAACATGCGTTTCGTCATATTGAGTTTTCCGGCCCCGGTTATGATGAAGAGAAGGCAGTATCCAAACTGATCTGGGAGATCTTTGGTGGTAGCAATTGGGTCGATGGACCTCGCGACTATGACTTGATTGAGCGAATGATCACCGACGTCTAAAAGCGCACCGCTCCGCGATGCTGTAGGGCGGGTTATTGAAGCGAAACCCGCCATTCGCACTTGCTGCTTGGCGGATCATGACCCGCCCTACCTTCTCTTCTTGTCATCCCGGAAAGCGCATCGCGCTTATCCGGGACTCAGCGGGGCCGCCCGTCCGCCCCCTACTCATCCTTCGACCCCGGCCTTCACCGGGGCAGGCCCCGCTCAGGATGAGTCCGCCTCTTGCGGCCCCTGCGACGCGCTCATGCTGAGCGAAGTCGAAGCACGGGCGCTGGCTCCGCGTCGTTCCGGCGGAGGCTCCGGCGTCCGCCGGGGATACGGTGTGTGGGAACAGAGGTACGTGCTTCCCTCCTGGCGTCATCCCCGACGCGAAGCGTCTGGGGACCCATCTCTGAACGGGGTGGCGGGAGCGTCATGGAAAGATGTCCGCATGAGGCACCTGCAGGAGATGGCCCCCCAGATGGCTTTGCCATCGGGGGTGACGACGTAATGGCGTGCGGGAAGATACAGCCCGGCGCTTGCGCTTGGGCAGCCTACGCGGAAATCGCGGTGCGATTTCTGATCGCTACACCTCCCCATGATACCCAAACCCGTTCGCGTGGCACCATTGGATGAGGGTCGGGAGGGCGGCTTGTTCTGCCTTGAGGAAGCCACCGACCTTTTCGGCGAGGGCGTGCTTGCCCTGCAGGGTCAGTGTGGTGATCGCCTCGCGAAGCAGCGGGTGGAAATTGCGGAACCAGCCCTGCGCCGCCAGCAGGATCATGTGTTCCGTCAGCTCCTGATCGCTGCCCTTATCGTCCGGGTCGAACCCGCGGACCACTTCGCGCGCAATGGCCAGACGTTTCTGGAATGTGGCCGAGACGATCCAGGGCAGATGGTCCGGCGGCGTGTCCCCCGCCTCCCAACAGGCGCAGACCTGTAGCGCGGCGCGGTAGAGCGCGGCATTCATCTCCGCCTGTCGCATCTGCTGGGTGGCGGCCTCGGTTGCGGCGCGCACCGGGGCGGCAAAGCTCTGCAAACTGGTCAGGCGGCGGGCTGCGCGCATGTCCTGCTCCGCCTCCGGAATATATCCCGCCTCCAACAGCGCGCCGACACGGGCGCGGGCCAGCGTGATTTCCTCATCGGTCTGGCTGCGCGGCGTGAACGGCTCATCGCTCTCTTCCTCGTCTTCCTCGTCACGCAAGAGGGTGCGCCGCGCGGCCAGTTCCGCCTGCTGGCGAATATGGTCGGCCTCGTCCTGCGCCTTGGCGGCTTCGGCCTGACGGGCGGCAATGTCCTTGTGGCGAAAGCCATCCTCGCGCGCCCATTTGGTCAGCGTGGACCAGGGCAGGTCCAGCCGGCGGGCGATTTCCCGCATCGGCTCGCCCGCCTCGGCGGCCTCACGGGCCAGATGGCGCAGGGCGGTCAGGCTCGCCGTCGTGCGGCGTTGGCGGTTGGAGGGGCTGGGCGCATCACTCATGCCGGGCAGACTGCCACGGACGCGGCCCCATCGGATTGCTCCGGGGGCAAGGCCATGCGCGGCGGACGATCCCGCCCCCAGAGGCAGAGGAGAGCGGCGCGCCCCTCCCCCATTGCCCGGACATGGCCCAGAGTTCTGGACCGGTTCTGGGCCAGTTCGGTACCAGTTATGGACAGTTTATGGGCTCTTTATGGGCCAGATTCGAGGCCCGAACGGCGCGCCTTATCCCCCGGTTACCGCGCCCGCTATCAGATACAGGATCACCGCAATTCCGCCCGTCACCAGCGCATAGGGCATCTGGGTACGGACATGGTCGATATGGTCACAGCCCGCCGCCAGGGAGGCGATGATCGTCGTGTCGGAAATCGGCGAGCAATGGTCGCCAAACACGCCCCCGCCCAGCACCGCCGCCAGCACCAGCGAGGGCGGCAGGCCCAGCGCGGCGGCCAGCGGCATGGCGATGGGGATCATGATGCCATACGTGCCCCAGCTCGTGCCGGTCATGAAGGCGGTGACGCCCGCCACGACGAACAGCACCGCCGGCACGATGATCGGCGAGACAAACTGCGCCGCGACGCCTGACAGGAACGCGCCCGTGCCGAGCACGCGCAGGCTGTCGCCCAGCGCAATCGACAGGAACAGGATCGTCACCACGGGCACCATTTCGGCAATGCCGGCAAAGCCCCGTTCCTGTAGTCCACCCTTGGGAAAGGCCTTGCCCATCGCCAGCAGCACGGCCGCGACCAGCATGGCGAGGCAGATGGCCCACAGGATCGACTGGCTGCCGCTGCCGGCCAAGATGTTGCCGCCGCCCGTCCAGGCCATGAAGGCCAGCGCGCCGAGGATCATCACGGCCAGCGGCAGCCACATGTAGATCGCGCGGGTCGGGGCGATAGGTTCCTCGTCTTCGGCCAGCACGCTGCGGCCCTGCCCGGCGGTCTTCATCGGGCCGAAGACGCGGCCTGTGAACACGGTGAAATAGACGCCGACCAGCGTCAGCAGGGCGTAGAAATTCCACGGGATCGTGCCGGCCACGACGCCGATCGGGCTCTCGAAGCCGAACGGCTCGACCAGGCCGAGGGCGTAGGCGCCCCAGCCATTCAGCAGGATCAGTGTGCTGACCGGCGCCGACGTGGAGTCGATGATATAGGCCAGCCGCTCCCGGCTCAGCCCATGCGCGTCGAACAGGCGCTGGCCCAGCACGCCGCTGCTCAACAAACTCACATTCGTTTCGACAAAAATGGCTGTGCCAGCCAAAGCCGGCGCGAGGGCCGCGCGGCGCGGGGTCGAGGCGAGGCCGCGCTTCATCAGGCCACTGACCAGCGCCTCGACGCCGCCAGAGTCGCGCATCCACGCGATCAGCGCGCCGATCAGCAGGCAAAACAGCAGGACGCGCGTATTGCCCGTGCTCTCGAACACACCGACCGCACGGTCAATCGCGCCCAGTGCGCCCATGCCGGGATGGAAGCTGGCGATCAGCGTCTCCGAAGCCAGCAAGGCGAGCCCCAGCGCAGCATAGACATTGCGCGTCACCAGCGCGACGAGGATCGCCAATACCGGCGGCAGTACAGTCAGGATTTCCAGGGCCCAGCCTCCTTGTGTGCAAGCCCCTCACCTAAGCGCATTCGCCGCCCGATGCCCAGCGCCCTGCGTGCATCGAGAGGTGCAAGCCGGGATGTGACGCAGAAATGCGCGGATTCAGGCCGCCATCACAAAACTGTGAAATTCTCCTCAGAAGGGACTCGACTCATGCCCGTTTTTGGGGAATCATTTCGGTAAGCCAACGACATCCAGGCGGGAGCAGACCCGCTTCAGGAACGGTGGCAAGTACGTCGCCCTCGCAGGAAGGGCCAGGCCAGAAGCAAGGTTGTGAGAGCAGCGGCGCAAAGGATTTGGAAGGACCGCGAGACAAAGCAGGCGATGTCTTCGATCAGGGGAGCTAGACCCCGGAGCGAAGGGCTGTGAGGCGTGACCGGAGCGCGATCCGAAACACGTGACCAAAGGAAAATCCCTTGGGATTACCGGCGGTTAGGTCAGAACAGCACGTAATTCGCCCGTGCGATTACATGTCTGAAACTGATCCGGGAGACGGCCTTGGGCGCATGCCCGCTCGCAAGAATGTGGCGGCGACCAGACCGGATCCTGACAAAGGGCAAAAGAAAAGGCCCGCTTCCGCGAGCCTGATCTGGAACCCGGTGTCCATCGAGGACCGACAACGAGTGCATGCACAGTGTCTCGGTAGTCTGATTCGAAACACCAGAGAAGGTGTGATCGTCCGCGATCACACCTTTTTTGCGCCCGGTGAAATCCAAATTTCGCGCCTCAGGCGAACTCGCGCACAGGCATGCCCGCAACCTCCCCTGCCCTTCACGCGTAACTTCAGCGAACCCACCCAGAAACCCCGCTATACCCGAAAGGCCCCTTCACCATGCTCGCCCTGATCGAACCCGTCTTCGGCCTGATCGGCGCATGGGGTCTGTTCGCCGCCATCGCGCCGAAGTTGCGCACGGAAATCTGGTGGATGCGTGTCTGGGTCTATGGTCGTCTTCAAACCTGCCTTGTTCTCCTCGCTGCAGCTGCCCTCTACATCTCACTCTACCCTGCCGCCGAACTCGGCAATGCCAGCCTGCTGATGGCCTATGCCGTCGCCTTCCTCATCTGCGCCGCAGACATTCAGCCTTACCTACCGGGCCGCAAACGCGAACTGCGCCGCGCGAAAGCAGGTGCCAACGGTACGCCGCTCTCAATTCTGCTGATAAATGTGCTGCAGGAGAATGAGGACCACACCGCCGTCATTTCCCGCATTCGCGATAGCCATGCCGATGTCCTCTTCCTGTCAGAAACCAATGCGCGCTGGCGCGATGCATTGTCCGACCTCGAAAAGGACTATCCCCACACCTACCTTTTGGACAAGGAAGACCATAACGGCCTTCTGTTCTATTCACGCTACCCGATCAATCAGGCCCAGGAACGCTATTTCTGTCAGGATCACGTGCCGTCACTCACGATGGACATCGACATGGCTGGTAGTGAGGTGCGTCTTTATTGCATCCACCCACGCCCGCCACGCCCCCGCGACGACACACAGCATCTTGATGACGAGTTGATGATCGTCGCCGATGAATTGCGCGAGCAGGAGCGACCTGCTCTGGTGATCGGCGATTTCAACGAAGTCGGCTGGTCCTGGATGGTGCGGGAGTTCAAGCAACATGCCGGCCTTTGCGATCCCAAGCGTGGACGTGGTCTCTACAATTCCTATGGCGCGAAAAACCCTTTCCTGGCTTGGCCGCTGGACCACGCCTTTGTGACACGGGATTTCGACCTCGTGACCATCCGGCGCCTTCGCCCATGCGGATCAGATCACTATCCAATGCTTTATGGTTTTCAACTGCGGTCGGTTTGATTGGCATCCCTCTGATTACTGTGTAGGTTCTGCTTAACCATAAACAGGGGGATGGTGATGCGGCCAGTTACACTCACTATCAGCTTGATGGTCTTGGCGACCATCCTCGTCGGGTGCGAGACCTCGGAGACCGCTCAACGCGCGCCCGCCTCAGTTGAAGTCGTCACGCCCGACCCCGGTCCATCAGAGCGGCAGGAGATGCCCACAGCGGCCCCTTACCGTCCGGAGCAAAAACCTCCTCGCCCCACCGCACCGCCACCTCCGCCACCTCCGCCACCTCCGCCACCTCCGCCACCGGCGATGGTCGAAGACGAGCCCGACTGGTCAACAGGATATGGCGAATATGGAGATGCCGGATCCGAGTGGGGCTATTCCGACGAAGAAGACGCCTACGAAAATGAAGCCTCGGCACCGGCTGATGAAATCGACGATATTCGTGAGCTGTACGCAGATGATCCCGCCATGCTTGAGTTGCTCGCAGCCCTTGAGGAAGGAGATTTCTCGGATCTTGAAGCCACCGCGGCGGGTCCGGGCTATTCCGAAACCTGCCAAGCGGAGATTTCCGCACCCCGGACCTTGCTCGTTACCTGTACGGATATGAATGCCGAGACGTTTACGCAGGCCATCCATCGCATCGATGGCGACCTCATTACCACGCTGGATGCGCTCGCCATTGATCTTGCAGGAGACGGTTATGAAGTCGGCATCGTCGAAAAGCCGCTTTGTTTCTGGAGCGAGACCGTGACGCTGGACGACGCCCAACTCATACGGCCGTGCCCAGAATGGGACTATCGATATTCAGAACTCGCAGCCGAAGCGGCGAACGATTTCGACAGTGGCCGCATCGCACACCATGCGCCGGAACAGATGGTGCTCGGCCAGCCCTATTTCCTCGAAGTCGCCATCCAGCCTCTTCAGCGCAACACGAGTGAAGCCGAAGTGGATGAATCGCTACGTGGCATTATGGGCACGGGCCTTGCGCCAGGCAGCTCAGAAAGTGCCATGTCGCTCCGCTTTGACACCGTCCGCGCAAGCCAGGTGATGACGGCCTCGGCTTCCGGCGAGGGTTACGACTTCGTCGCCACCACACCTTCTGAGCAGCCTGTCTTGCCTGGGTCGCCAACGCTCTGGCAGTGGCAGGTCACGCCACGCCAGGCTGGAACGCCCAATCTGACCTTCACCGTATCGGAAACTGTCGACGTGAATGGCGAACGGTTTGCCCGCGCCGTGAAAACCATACCACTCTCAATCAAGGTCACATCGATTGAAGAATTGCTGGTCGATCCGGGGCCGGTTGCTGAAGCAACCTCGGTCGCAAGTCGCTCCCCTGCGCCTGAAGCTGACATGGCCTCCACCCTCAGCGGCGCAAATACACTGTTGGCGCCCACCAACGCATCAAACCCGTCAACGCTTTCCAGCCCCGCCGATATTGCCAACGCGGCGACCGGCCTGTTGCCCGACACCGAGATCGCAGGCTGCACATGGGTCGCCGGCCCGAATGCGGACCGTCAGGCAATGGTGCTCAGCAATCTGGCCTATACGCCCCCTGTCAGTCGCCTGACTGTGACCCATGACGATGGCGACCGGATCACCGCGGCACTGACTGGCGTCGGCTTCTCGGTCCTGCAATGCGAAGATCTCGGCCAACGCCAGACGGTTCGCGCGTTGAGTCTGCTCGGCCGCATGGCCAAGGCACGCAAGGATGCAGGAGCCTATCCGGTCACCTTCTTCTATTATTCGGGTCATGGCGTGAACGTCGACGGTACGAACTTCATCTTGCCGACCGATATTCCCGGCGCGTCACCGGACGACATTCGCGACTTTGGCGTCAGTTTTGAACAGATCTTCAACCGTGTCTCGACCACAGTCGCACCGACTTCGTTCATCGTCTTTGACGCCTGCCGAACGGTAATGGATGATCAGAGCCGTGGCCTCATGCGAGCCTACAGCCCGGTCGGCTGGGCGTCCGGCGTGTTCCAGGCCTTTGCAACGGAACCCGGCAAGACAGCCGCTGATGACGGAGTCTATTCTGAAGAACTCTCCGCCCTCATCAGCACCCTCGATGATCCGGCCAATGTCGTGTTCAAGCGTGTCCAGGATGCCGTCGCTGCACGCACTGGACAGAAACAGCGCCCCATCTACACCGATGGTACAACGGGTGGCGACTTTTACTTCGTTCAGGACAGCAACTGAGCAATGGAGCGCAAGAAAGAAGCCGCCGGAACACGGTTCCGGCGGCTCTGAAGTTCAATCTGACAGTCTGCGTTACGGGCTGACCGGCACCGGCTCTTTCGGAGCTTCCGGCTGAGGCGGCTGCGGTGGGACCTCATTCTCGATCAGCGTGTCTTCCGGCTGCGGCGCCGACCCGGACACCGCACAGCAGCGAACCTGCATTTCCAGCACGCGGCTGTTGAAGCGGCACTGCTCGTCATTGATCTCTCGCAGGATAGACATGCCCCCTGCCCGATAGGTGTAGCGGGTTTGCGTGCAGCTGGTCAGCGCATAGCCGGGCCGGCAGGAACCCGTGTCGGAATTCTGTATGGTGCGGGTTTCGCACTGGACTTCCTTGCCATTAGCCTCTTCGGCCAGCGCCATCGCCGCGTCCGCGCGCGCTCTCGCCGCATCTGCGCTTGCCTGGGCTCGCGCAGCCGCCTCCGTGGCGCTATCCGCGATGTTCCGAGCCTGTGACAGACGCATATCAGTATCGGCCAGCGCGGTGCTGTTGCCGTCGATTTCCATTTTCAGTTTGCAAACAGCCTCGTCGGCCTTGTCCGGATTGGCGCAATATTCGCCGACTGTCTGTTCAGCCGGCATCATCTGGCACCCCGCCAGAAGTGCCGTTGCAGCAATCGCAACTGCGAGGAATTTCCCACTACCCATGATTTTCTCCAATTCTTTCCCCTGCCGGGATTTCCGGCATTCAAGGGGGACGGAACTGGAGCGTCAATGCTGCTCCCGCCTGAGGGGAGTCTTAGGCTTTCAGCTTGTAGCCCGACCGAAACATGAGCCAGACAGCGAATATGCCTGCAACAGACAGCAATCCCGTTACCCAGACCCCAACAATCACGGAGCTGTTAGCAACGCCCAGGAAACCATACCGAAACCCGTCAATCATGTAGAAGAAAGGGTCCAGCAGAGCCATTGTGTAGAAGGGTTCCGACATGACCTTGATGTCGTAAAACGTGCCCGACAGGAATGTGAGCGGTACGATCACGAAATTGGTCACGGCAGACAAGTGGTCGAATTTGTCGGCCCAGATCCCACCGATGGCACCTAGTGCGCCAAGCGCGATCGCAGATGTGATGCTGAACCACAGGATTGGCCAGACATGCGCCACGCTGAGATCAGCAAGGCCGCTGAGTTGGATGCCGATGGCGGAAATAAAGGCGACGAGCAGGCCGCGCACAACCGATCCGCCGATAAAGCCGATGGTCAGCTCCATGGGGGAAAGCGGCGGCATCAGGAAGTCGACATAGGTGGAATTGAACTTCGCCTGCACGAGGCTGGAACTTGTGTTCTGAAACGCATTCTGCAGGATCGCCATGACAATCAGGCCAGGTGCGAGAAACTCGATATAACTCAGCCCCTCGAAATCACCCGTCAGCCGACCGCGCTCGCCGAAGGCCAGCTTGAAAACCGTCATGAAAAGAAGTGTCGTAACGACCGGCGCAAACACGGTTTGCATCCACACTTTCAGGAAGCGGCCGATCTCGCGCTTGAACAGGGTCCAGAGTCCCAACCCGTTCATTTTGCCATACTGGCGGACAAGGCGATGGGCGGAGGTCTGGTCAGCAGCTGTATCGGTCATGCGCAGTATCTAGGCGTCTTTACCTGAGTCTGCGAGGGGCAAGACGCGGAAAAACTTCGGAAATTTGGCTGCCTCGCTTTTGTCCACAGGCTGATGCAGTTAACCACAATATGTAGAAAGCCTGTGGAAAGCCTGCGCTGCATGTTGTGTTTCGTTTCGCTGCTGATACGATATCTAGGTGCTGAGCGGATGACGTGTATCAAGTCATCTCAATATATAGGGGCTGATGGATCGTAAGTGTTAACGATCTTGAACCGAGCTGGGAGACATCAACCATGTCCTGGACCGAAGAACGGGTAAGCGTGCTGAAGAAACTCTGGGCGGAAGGCCATTCGGCTTCCCAGATTGCCAAACAGCTGGGCGGGGTCACTCGCAATGCTGTTATCGGCAAAGTCCATCGCCTGGGCCTGTCGGGTCGCGCGACACCATCCCGCCCGGTAAAGCGCCCCCCACGGCTGGCCCGTCCGAAGCCGCGCGTGTTGCCTGATGGCAGCGTCAAGGTGGCAACCCCGGCAACTCCGGAGACCGCGGCTCCGCGCCCGGTAGAGCGCACAGAAGTGATGGCGCCGCTGCCGCCGCTGCAACAGGCTGACGGGGAACCCGCATCGATCCTCACGCTGCGCGACTCCATGTGCAAATGGCCGATTGGGGATCCAGCCGATCCGAAATTCGCTTTCTGCGGACGCAAATCTGATTGCGGTCCATACTGTTCCGAACATGCGAAAGTGGCGTTCCAGCCCGCACGCAAACGGGACAGCCGCAAAGGCGCCTATGATTATGTCCGCCGTATTGCCGGCTAAACCCGGCACGCATTCTTATGGCTGACTGGAAGCCCCCGAAGTGTTTCTTCGGGGGCTTTTCCACTCCCGGCAGGGCCACCCTCGCCTTCCGCGCAAAACGCCGTTAAGCCAGACACGTGACCACCGAAACCACCCCCGACACCATCTATGCCACGCCCGCAAACTGGGTCGCCACCGGCACCGGCGCACAGGGCAATCTGTTCCTCACTGGCCGCGCAGGTACTGGCAAGACCACGATGTTGCGCAAGTTCCTGGCAGGCGCGGGCGAGAAGGCCATCGTGCTGGCTCCCACGGGTGTGGCGGCCATGAATGCCGGCGGGCAGACGATCCATTCCTTCTTCAAATTCCCACCACGCCTGATCGAGCCCACGGACATCAAGCGGCTGCGCTCGACACGGCTGGTCAAGGCCATCGACACGATGATCATAGACGAGATCTCGATGGTCCGGTCTGACATGCTGGATGCCATCGACAAAAGCCTGAAGCTAAACCGCGCCTCCAAACGGCCCTTTGGCGGCGTGCGCATGATCCTGTCGGGCGACCTGCACCAGCTGCCTCCGGTTGTCTCGGGCCAGGAAGCGCCGATCCTGCGTGAGCGCTATGGCGGAAGCTATTTCTTCAACGCACCTGCCTTCAAAGATGCCGAATTCTCCCTGCTGGCCCTCAAACATGTGTTTCGGCAGGCCGAACCTCGCTTCCTCGCCTTGTTGGGCGCGCTGCGCACCGGACGGGTCACGCCAAATGACGAGGCCGTGTTGCGCGGACTGGTCAGCACGAGATCTGCTGTCGAAGCCTCTGAAACCCATGTTGTCCTGACGCCCAACAATGCCAATGCCTACCGTATCAACCAGGCCCGGCTCGAAGGCTTGAATACACGATCGCAAACATTTGAGGCTGACGTGCAGGGCCAGTTCGATGAGAAGGCCTATCCGACCGAAGCCGACCTCGAACTAAAGGAAGGCGCGCGGGTGATGCTGATCAAGAATGATCCCGAAGGGCGCTGGGTGAATGGGACTCTGGCCACAGTCGCCGGGTTTTCCGGAACCCGCGTAATTGTCGAGATCGACGATCATGTCTACGAAATCGAACCGACGGCCTGGGAAAAATACCGCTACGAATTGGACCCCGAAACCAAAAAAGTGAAGCGCGAAGTGGTCGGCACATTCAAACAGATGCCGCTGCGCCTTGCCTATGCCGTGACCATCCACAAGGCACAGGGCCTGACGCTCGACAAGGTCTTCATCGATTTCGATTCAGGTATGTTCGCCCACGGACAAGCCTATGTCGCCTTTTCGCGTGCACGATCTCTAGATGGCTTGTCGATCAGTCGCGAGCTGCGTCCGCGAGACCTCGTGCTGGACCGGGAGGCTTTCGCTTTCGGCAAGCTCGACACGATCGAAGATACCGATGCCTATCTGCTCGCACGCTTCGCTAAGGCCGATGGCGCCCTGATTTAGGCCATTCCGAGGCATTAACCTTTCACTCACAATGACGCCGCATTCTGATCATCTCTTATACTCCGCAACAAGAGAAAGACACGTCATGAATGCCATCATTGAACGCCGTCAGCGTCGCTGCCTGCTCAGGCGCGACATGGGCGCAGCAAGCGAACGCAAGACGCTGTCACAAGTGGCTGCACAAAGACGGCGTATGCGCATCCCCGGCGGCGGCGGCAACTAGGCCAGCTTGCGAATTTCGTCGGACAGCTGACGCTCCTGATCGGTTACGATCTTTTCCAGAACCCGAACACGTTCCTTCAACCGGTCGACCTCACCGAGGACGCGCCGGATGTCTTCGTCCGCGCCCTTGTCGGATTTGGCGTTGGCTTTCAGTTTCAGATAGTTGTTCACCACACCTGCGCCGACTGAAATCAGCACAATGAGGACGACCAT
>NZ_DEXB01000041.1:0-1885 GCF_002366485.1 Hyphomonas sp. UBA3195 | reverse complement strand
GAGGCTCCTTTTCTGACAAGACGTTGGTACGAAAGTCAGTCGTTTGGAGCTCCCCGTCTGTTAGATGGATCCGCAATTCGGCGAATGCACCGCTCTCCTGAACTTATCGATATTCAATATGTAAGGAGGGGTGAACACATGTTCAAGAAGAAACCCGGATTATCTTCCGGTTGAGCCAAATCCGCCGGCGCCGCGGTCCGTCTCGTCCAGCGCGTCCACTTCTATCCATGCCAGTTGCGTGACCGGCGCAAGAACCAGTTGGGCAATGCGTTCGCCGCGCTGGATGGTAAAGGCATCCTGTCCGAGATTGATCAGGATCACCTTGATCTCACCGCGATAATCGCTGTCGATCGTGCCGGGCGTGTTCAAACAGGTCAGGCCATGCTTGGCTGCGAGGCCGGAGCGCGGGCGGACCTGAATTTCATAGCCTTGCGGAATGGCCACTGACAGGCCGGTCGGGATCATCGCCCGCTCACCCGCCTGCAGCAGGATCGGGTCGTCCTGCGAAACAGCCGCGCGGACATCCATGCCGGCTGAGCCGATGGTTTCATAGGCTGGCAGGTCGAGCCCCTCGAAATGGGGCAGCGGGCAGACGGAGACAGTAACCTTGTTCATACCCTGAGCCGTTGGCGGAGTCGCATATTCGAGTCAAGCAGATAGGGCTGCGGGCGCTAGTCTTCGTCCTGATGCGCCTCAAAGACCTCGTCTTCCCACTCCATCGTGTCGCCGCGCATCAGCTGATCGTGCTGGCGCTCGGACTCCGGCTTGCGGTCCATGAAGATCGTGTTGTCGATCCCGTCCAATGTGGTTTTCGGAATGCCGTCATTGCGTTTCAGGAAGCTCTCAAACGCGGAATCATCCGGCAGGGTTGAGCGCAGCTGGCCGTCATAGGTGCCGTCGAGCCGGTTCTGCTCGTCCCGGTCGAGGCCGGCATTGGCGGCGTCCTTATAGGCTTGTTTGGTGGCATCGAGATCGCAATTGGCCTTGAGTCGCTGTTCTTCGGTGAGCTTGTGGCAGAGTAGCGCGCCAAGCGCGCCGCCCCCTCCCCCGGCCGTAGCTGGCGGCAGGGAAAACTCGATGCCCGGCACGCGCACGGGGGGCGGGCGTCCAAAAGGTTGGGGCCTGGCAAAAGGCTGCGCCGTGGTGGCAGGCTGTTGCACGGGTGTCGCAAGGGTCTGCAGCGGCGCATCAGATGGTTCCGGCAGGATGATCGCTTCGTCCGGGTCAGGTTCCAGCTCCGCGACATCGGGCAGGTCTACCTCGGGCACCGGTTCAGGCTGAGGCTCCAGTTCGAGCGGCGCTTCCGCAACAGGCTCCATTTCGGGGTCAGGCTCAACCACCGGGTCAGGCACAGGTGGTAGCGTTTCCTCAACGGGTTCTATTTCAGGCTCAATCTCCTCGACGAGGTCTTCCGGAATCTCTTCAGGCTGTTCGTCGGGAATACTTTCAGGCAGATCCTCAACCGATTCATCGGGAGTCGTTTCGAGCAATTCCTCAGGCAGGACTTCGGCCTCAAGGTCCGGCTCGGCGTCTTCAAAGGGAGCTTCCAGCGTGTCCGGAAGCTCGTCTGGCACATCCTCCGGGTCTTCCATGGCCGGTTCTTCAGGAATGACTTCGACCGGCAGACCTGGCTGAGGATCCGGCAGCACCTCCTCCTCTACGGCAAGCGGCAAGGACTCCGGCTCAGGGATCGGATCGTCGATGACGAGGTCCACCGGCGCTTCGGGCGGCGGCAGAGCCTCTTCCATGACCAATTCCGATTCCGGGATCGGCTCAGGATCCGGCTGGGGCAACGGTTCCGGGTACGGTTCGGGGAGAGGTTCGGGCTCGATGTCCGGCACCGGCTCCGGCGGCAATTCCGCAACGGGCTCTGGCTCTGGCTCTG
>NZ_DEXB01000012.1:0-7195 GCF_002366485.1 Hyphomonas sp. UBA3195 | reverse complement strand
GATGAAATGTTTGCGGCGGGGGCCTAGCGCTCCCGCCGCAAATGCGTGTAATATCAAAGACATGCTGAAGTCCGAATTGATTGCAAAACTCGCTGTTGAATACAGTCACCTGCGCCAGGAAGACTTGGAGCGTGTGGTCAATGTCATTCTGGAAGAGATCGGATCTGCTCTCTCGCGTGGTGATCGTGTTGAGTTGCGCGGATTTGGGGCGTTCTCTGTTCGCCACCGGGATGCGCGCAAAGGTCGAAACCCGCGCACTGGGGAATCTGTTGAAGTTCCGGCGAAATCAGTGCCTTTCTTCAAGGCTGGCAAGGAGCTGCGCGCGCGTGTTAATGGCGGCGAAGACCCTGAAGCCCGCTAGGCAGCGACTGTTATTCCACTGAGTGTGACGACTTGACGCTATTGGCAAATCTGCGGCCTAATTCGCGCTGTTATTGGAATATCCTAGCAAAAAGGGGCAAAGGGATGCTGAAGGAATTCAAAGAGTTCGCCTTGAAGGGCAATCTGGTCGACATGGCTGTCGGCTTCGTAATGGGCGGGGCGTTCGCAACCGTTGTAACCGCTTTCATCCAGGGCGTGTTCCTGCCCCTGCTCGCACCGATCATGGGCGGCATCGACCTCGCCTCCATCGCTTACACGGTTACGCCAGCTGAAATGAATGCCGCTGGTGAAGTGGTGAAGGAAGCCGCAGTCGTCGAACTGGGCAATTTCATCGCCGCGATCATCTCCTTCATCATCGTGGCATTTGTCATGTTCATGATCATCAAGGGCATGAACAACATGAAGAAAAAGGAAGAAGCTGCGCCCGCTGCGCCGCCGCGCCAGGAAGTGCTGCTGGAAGAAATTCGCAACCTGCTGGCCAAGCAAAGCTAGGCGTGCGTCAACATATTCATGAAGGGTTAAGCACAGTTCGTGTACCTTCATGGATAGTAGAGTAACTGGTAGAGTATTGAGGGGCGGCCTGTTTGGCCGCCCTTCTTTTTTGCCCGCACATCACTTCGTCCTAGATCGACTGGCATGAATGCAGTCATATTTGGATCGTCGGGCGGTGTAGGCCGCGCCCTGGTGGACGCCCTGTTGACGCGTGGGGTCTATCGAACTGTTTTTGGGGTTTCCCGCTCCGGCGATGCCCCTGCGGGGGCAACGGGTCTGAAAGCCGACGCATTGGATGAATCCGCAGTCGAAGCAGCCGCACAAGAGGTGGCTTCAGCAGGAGACGTCAGGCTCTGCATGGTTGCCATCGGGCGCCTACATGAGGGCGAGAGCCTCCAGCCCGAAAAATCCTACCGCCATCAGAGCCGGGATGGCTTCGAACGCATATTCGCTGCGAATACAATTGCGCCAGCATTGATTGCCAAACACATGCTGGGTCGCATGCCTCGGTCCGGTCGGTGGGTGTTTGCGCCGCTGTCAGCCCGGGTCGGTTCTATCAGCGACAACCGTCTCGGCGGCTGGCACGCCTATCGCGCGTCGAAAGCAGCGCTCAACATGCTGGTTCGCAACTATGCCATCGAATGTGGGCGGACAAACAAGGAGTCGATTTGCATCGGACTCCATCCAGGCACGGTTGAGACTGGATTGTCCAAGCCGTTCCAGGCCAATGTGCCGGATGGGCAATTGTTCTCCCCGGCGCAATCAGCCGGACATTTGCTCGATGTCGTAGACGCGCTGACCCCAGATGATTCCGGCAAGCTATTCGATTGGGCGGGAAAACTCATCCAGCCCTGATTGTTTTCGACATTCATTGAGGCAAGGCAAAGTTAAGACCGACCTGCCAGACTGGCATGATGGAAACCCTGGCCGCCTTTACTGCCTACCTGACCGACGAACGCCGTATGGCGGACAAGACGGTTGAGGCTTATCAGAGCGATCTTGCGGGCTTTTTTGGGTTCCTGAATACACATCTTGGCGAAGCCCCGACGCCGCACCCGTTGGGTAAACTCAAGGCTCGCGACGTGCGGAGCTTCCTCGCCCAGCGCCGGCGGGACGGATTGTCGGATGCCTCAATTGCGCGGCTTCTTTCCTCCATCAAGGCGCTGTATCGCTGGCTGGGCCGCACATATGACATTGAGAACGCGGAGATCGCCTATTTGCAGGGTCCGAAGCGTCCACAGCGCCTGCCGCGGCCGGTATCAATTGAGGCCGCGAAGGATCTGATTGAAGAAGCCGGGACAGACCCTGATTCCGAAGCCTGGATAAATGCACGCGACGCGGCGGTACTGTCATTGCTCTATGGTGCGGGCCTGCGGATTTCTGAAGCCCTCAGCCTGACCGGCGGAGATATTCCGGCGCCGGAGCGACTGAGAATTGCCGGAAAGGGCGGCAAGGTGAGGATCGTGCCCCTGATTCCGATAGTACGGGCGGCCGTTGACACCTATGCCAGTCTTTGTCCCTACAATCTGGGTCGCAACGATGCTTTGTTCCGGGGGGCGAAGGGCGGGGCGCTCAATCCACGCCTGATTCAAGGGTTGGTTCAGAAGCTCCGCGCGGTGCTCGGCTTGCCGGATACTGCGACGCCACATGCACTTCGCCACGCCTTTGCGACGCACCTTCTGGCAGCTGGCGCAGACCTCCGTGCGATCCAGACCTTGCTGGGCCACGCATCGCTTTCCACCACGCAAGTCTATACAGGCGTGGACGCCGAGCGCTTGCGCGATGTGCATGCCGCCGCGCATCCAAGAGCCTGAATAGCCTTAGGAAACTCTTTCAAATTGCCCATTCCCGCCTCAATTGAAGGTAATCTTACTGCGATACTGTGGAGAAGTACGCAGAAAGGATTGACGCCATGGGTGTCAAAGGAAACGCAATTCTCGGGCTCATCACGCTGGCCGCGTTCATCGGATGCGGACTAATGGCTCAGGCGCAGGAAAGCCAGGTCGATTATGATGGCTTTGTGGACCTTTCAGCTGAAATCTCAGACTACCGGTCTTCGCGTCTGGTTGATCTCGACACATTCAACGAAATGAAAACCGATAGCGATACGATTATCCTGGATACGCGCAGCGCTGAAGCTTATCGCATGGGACACATCGATGGTGCTGCTCATCTGAACTTCTCCGACTTCACCGATGACAAGCTCGCACAACTGATCCCGTCAAAAGACACGCGCATCCTGATTTATTGCAACAACAATTTCACGGACAATGTCGCGCCTGTTCCGGTCAAGCGGATCGAGCTGGCGTTGAACGTGCCTACCTTCATCAATCTCTACGGCTATGGCTACGAGAACATATATGAACTGGATGGAGCTTACCCCTTGGCGGAGCCCGCCATTCATTGGGTAGGAGAGGTCTCTCCGCTCTAGGCTTTCCAGAGCGCCAACTCTTCAGTAAAACTCAACTGTTCATCTGACGCATTGCTTTCAGTGCGGCCTGACGTCATGTGACGCCGCGAGACAATGCAAGAGCGAGATGCCCTGATATGACTGCAGATGCGACGCCTGTTGCCGCCAAGAAGGTCAACCCGAACGCGCCGACCGAGGAAACCGTCCTCGAGGTGAAACACTATACGGACCGACTGTTCCGGTTCCGTTTGACCCGGCCGTCGACCTTCCGGTTCCGGTCAGGCGAGTTCGTGATGATAGGGCTCTATAAAGATGACGGCCGTCCATTGCTTCGCGCATATTCCATTGCCAGCCCGAGCTGGGATGAGGAGCTCGAATTCTACTCGATCAAGGTCGCTGACGGCCCGTTGACGTCTCGCTTGCAAGCGATTCAGCCGGGCGACAAGGTTCTGCTCGGCAAGAAGCCGACTGGCACGTTGGTGCATGACGCGCTGGTGCCTGGCAAGCGACTCTATTGTTTCTCGACCGGGACCGGCTTTGCGCCTTTCGCCAGCGTTGTGCGCGACCCGGAAACCTATGAGAAGTTTGACGAAGTCATCGTCACCCATACCTGTCGTGAAGCTGCTGAACTCGATTATTCCAAGGAAATCGTGGAAGAGACGCTGAATCATGAATTCCTTGGCGAACTGGCTCAGGGCAAGCTGCGTCGCTATGGAAGCTGCACACGCGAGGACTATGAGTACAAGGGCCGTATTACAGATCTGATCGACAGTGGGAAACTGTTCGAGGACCTTGGCGTACCGCCCTTGAACCCGGAAACCGACCGCGTCATGATTTGTGGCTCCATGGAGATGATCCAGGATGTGAAGGATCTGATGATCAAGGCGGGCTTGACCGAGGGTTCGAACGCGTCGCCAGCAGAATTCGTCATCGAAAAGGCCTTTGCGGGCTAAGCCTGACCCGACAAGTATATTGGCGCTTTTGCGCTGGCATGGTTAATCTTCCTGTTCGGGAGGACGTAGCAACATGCGTAGAATTTCAAGCTTGGCTGTGGGCCTTTTGGCCGCCGCCATTTCGTCCGGTTTCAGCGCGTCTGCACAGGATCGCGCCTGTCGCGTGGAGGATACGCCCACCGGTGCCAAAGTCGTTGGCGGCGTCAACGCGCATCTTGCCAACTGGCCTGGCATCGCGTCGATCCAGCTGAACACGCAACGGGGCGCCTTCCATGTCTGTGGCGCGGCAGCAATTTCGAAAGAATGGATCCTGACCGCCGCACATTGCGTCGAAGGCTTCAGGGTTTCGGAACAGAGCGGACGCGTCTTCGCCTTCGAGGATGCAGGAGATGGTGGGCCGGAGCGGAAGATCGCAGCCATTCGGGTCCAGCTTGGCACCGGCGATCTCGGCCGCACTCCGGAAGGGTCACAAGCTGCATTCGTTACGAAGGTTGTCACGCACCCGGCTTATGCGGGCGCCGAAGATATCTACAAGGGTGCAGACATCGCGCTCATGAAACTCGACACGCCATGGGAGGGACCACTTGCGACCCTGTCGACAGATGCGACGACGGACAGATTGTCCAAGGCGGGTGAGGAGGCTTGGGTGGCCGGGTTTGGTAATCTGGTGGAACTGGAGCCAGGCCAACGCACCAAATGGCAGAATGCGCGCAATTTCGCACTCGCTGCGCCGAGCCTCGTCTTGCAGGAAACTTCGGCCCCAACCGTGGCAGCATCGGTGTGTCAGGCGCGTCTTCGCAAGGCCTCCATGCTGGAAGGCTATCCGGCGGATTACCAGTCGCTGATCGTGGATAAGACGCTCGTCTGCGCCGGGCTGGAGCAAGGCGGCCAAGATGCCTGTCAGGGCGACAGTGGCGGTCCACTGGTGAAATACGACAAGAATGGTTGTCCCTACCAGATCGGCGTTGTCAGCTGGGGTGTCGGGTGCGGACGGCAGGAGAGCCCCGGCGCCTATACGCGGGTATCTGCGTATACGGACTGGATTCGCACCTATGTGCCTGATGCGAATTTCGTTCAGTATGCACAGGTTCCACCGCCCACGCGCGGCGTACCTGACCTTGTTTCGAGCGTGCAGCACGATTTCGACACGATCGTCAAAGATATGCCGGTCACATTGGTGAATGCGGCAGGCCAGCCCGTGTCTGTCGTTGAGAACGGCCAAATGGTCGACCTGAAAGTGACCTTGCCCGTGCGGGGAAAACTGGTCCTGTTCGACTACAATGCCGATGAAGTCCTGACCCAGCTCTATCCGAACCCGGTTGAAGCAGCGGGACGCTGGCCGGTGCGTGAGGCGGGCGAAACCGTATTCCTGGCAAAGGATATCTTTGGCGAACCGGGCCTGCAGGCCGGGCCGCCGCTGGGCCCTCAATCCATGATCGCCATGGTCGTGCCGGAAGATGCGCGCTTGCCGGTTTCACCCCAGCAGGGCTTTCAACAGATTGATGCTCCGGTCGATTACATTACCCGTCTGGTGCGGACCGCATTGCGCCAACAGCAGACGGTGCGTGGGCTGTTCCGCATTGCTGCTGCGGAGGCGGGCGAAGTGGCAGAAGCTGAGCCCGAGGTACGCTCCGAGACGGCTCCGCCTGAACCGAAGCTGGCCATGGGCGTGCTGAACTATTGCATCGACTCGCGGATCTGCGGGACAGGAAATGACGAGCCGTCCGACGATCCGAGATAGATCAAATTCGCAACATCGTGTTCAGCGGGTAGTTACCGTAGCCGTGTTACGCGAGAGGGATGCTCCGCCGCCTTATTGCCATCCTGCTGACAGTATATGCGATCGCCTTTGCCTTTGGCGCGCTGACGGCTGTGCGGTGGCCCTCTATCATGATGGCGCTCAGCTGGGTGGTGCAGGATGATATTGCGTCTGGTTTGGAGAGCGTGGACTGGCGCCAGCTCGGCATTGCACATGGTGGGCCCTATCTGCTCGCGGCGCTGTGTTTCTATTGCTCGGCTGCAATGATTGCCGCGCGTCGCCCGGGCGGTGTGCTGTGGTATCTTATGGGCGTCGTCGCGGGAATCCCGTGTCTTTATCTCGTGACGTTCGAGCCCGGTTGGTGGAATGATCCCAGCGCAGCCGAAGGCGCCATTGCGGGGGCATGCGCTGGTGCATTGCTTCTGATGCTCGCCGTGTGGGAATTGCGATTGCGGATACAGCGCAAGGCGGAATCCGCTGAGCAAGTGGCTCCATTGGTTCTTTCCCAGCCGGTGCTTGTCAGTGAGCCCTTGCCGGATCAGCGCAAGCGGTCGGTTCCGGCAAAACCCGTGCGGCCGGCCATCGTGCCTGCTGCGATTGCTCGTCAGCGCGCGAGCTTTGCCGCCCACGGCCGCAAGATGAATGCGCGTCGTCGCCGCGCCGTCTGAGCGTTCCAAAGCCAGATAGCATTTGCTGTCGTGCCGTCATGGCCGTACCCTCTCCACTATGAGGGATGAGGATCATACATGATGAGCGTAAGGCGTATCATTGGACTAGTTCTGGCGCTGCTGGGGGGATGGCTGTTCTGGGGCGGCGCAGCAACCGTCAATATGCTGGTTGATCGGGGCAGTGGCCTGTCGGACGCGCTTATGCAACCGCCTACAAGCTTGGTGCGACTGGTTGCAACAGGGCTCATTCTGCTCGGTGGGCTCGCTGTCATGGCTGGAAAAGGGTTTGGACGCTGGGTCGCGCTGGCAGGAATCCTCGTATTCACCCTGCTAGCGGGTCTGATGGTATTGTCAGGCGCTGATCCGATCCTCTGGACGGATGAAGTCGTTATCACCGGTGTGTTTTGGGTGCTTTTCGCAGGTCTTGTCGTAACGAAACGCAGCTAATCCAAACTAGCAGACCCTGCCGCATTGATTTCAGAAGCAAAATGCCTAGTTTGGCGGCTCAATCCTACTGGGCCCTCTAAGCAAG
>NZ_DEXB01000036.1:0-33643 GCF_002366485.1 Hyphomonas sp. UBA3195 | reverse complement strand
CTTGCTTGGTAGGCCTGATTGGCGGCTACCGGATGATACTGCCCAATTTTGACCGTCAAGAAAAGACCAAAAAGGGCGCTGAGGCTGTGTAATACGTAACCTGTGGTCAATGCTGGGTTAATAATCGGTCTGGTAGGGAAAACCTTCGAATCTGGAATACATGCGATCCTGATGACTATTTTACGCTTTGTTTGCCTTGTGATTGCCTGTCTGGGTGCGGGTTTTGCCGCATCCGCCGATGTCAGCCGGGTGCAGGTTGTTGGCAATGGAGAGCCGACTCGAATCACCGTGTGGGCAGATTCCGAGCAGGAAGGTCGCGCCTTCCTTGCCGAATCGGGAAACGCTCGCAGCCTCGTGCTGCCAGTTGATGGGCCAGTGACCCCTGCTGTGGGTGATGGGGGTGGTGGTGTTGCCACCTGGGCGCTCTCCGAGGGAACGCTCAGTTTTGCGCTTGAGCGCCCGTTGATGGTCGCGCGGACCTTGTCCCTGCCACCTGCGGGCAACGAGCCATCCTACCGGGTAATCGTTGACCTTCAGACCGTGTCGGCCGCGCGCTTCAGCAGCGTGGCGAAGAAAGATATGCGAAAGCTTGCCTCCTATCAGGCCAAAAAGCGCAAGGAAGAACTCGCAATTGAACTCGCATCAATGAGACCTGATGCTCCGTTGCCAGCGTCCCAGCGCGTCGCAAACCAATCCTACACGGTTGTTATCGATGCGGGGCATGGTGGTAAGGACCCGGGTGCCATGGCGATTACAGGCGGTGTGGAAAAGGACATCACCTTGCGGGCGGCACTCGCACTCAAGAATATCCTTCAGGCGGACCCCCGCTATACGGTGCGGCTGACGCGCGACACGGATGTCTATGTCGACCATGAGGTGCGCGTCAGCATGGCGCGCGATTGGGGCGCTGACCTGTTCATTTCCTTACATGCGGACGCTGCGGCGAGTCGCGACGTTGCCGGCGCATCCGTCTATACGATCAGCGCGAGTGGTGAGCGCCGGATCGACAAGGAAGCCAATCGCAACAATTGGCGCATTCCGCTCGAGGACGGCGCCCCGCAACGCGTCAGTGGCATCCTCGAAGATCTCGTAAAACGCGAAACCAAGACGCACTCGTCTGAATTTGCGGAAATGCTTCTGCCGGAACTGGAGAAGTCCGGCCCTGTGCTGCGCAATACACACCGCGAGGCAGGCTTCTATGTTTTGCTGGCGCCGGATGTTCCGGCGGTGCTTCTGGAAATGGGCTTCGTGACGAACCGGGCCGACGCAACGCGCCTGCAGTCCGACCGCGACCTGCGCAATGCCATGTCGGCGGTCAAGCGCGGCATCGACCGCTTTTTTGACAAGCAGGACATTCTGTTGGCGGGACAGGGCTAGAGCGGGGGAAATCCCTTGCAGCGGCGCACCGTTACTGAGAAGTTGGCTCCTATGATATTGTTGCGTTTTCTTGTGGCGTCGTCGCTTCTGGCGCTGTCAACGTCGTGTTCAAGTGGTGGATTGAGCCATTTGGATTCTTCGCTCGTCCACAATGGTCGTCCGACTGAAGCCGAGGCGTACAGCGATTTTCTGATCGCGCGCTTTGCGGCGATGACCAATGATCCCCAAAAGGCGGCCGAGCATTACGCTCTGGCGATTGATTCTGCACCGGAGAAATCTGGTATTGCTGATCGCGCCTTGTTTGCGTCGCTTCTGTCTGGCGATTATCGCGAAGGCGTGCGGGTGGCGAAGCGGGCAAACACCCTCGGCAGCGAGGCCGCTCTCGTTAGATTGACCCTGGCTGTGGAAGCTCTTCGGGTCGGTCGGGAAGATGACGCGAAGCAAATGCTGGAGCAGTCTCGTTTCGGGCCGTTCAACCGCATGATTGCGCGCGGACTGTCGGCTTGGCGCGTAGTTGATATACAAGGGACGGATGCAGCCGTCCGGTATCTCGAAGATGGCCTGTCTGGCGATCCACGGCTGGACAGCGCAACGCTCTACATGATGGGGCTGATCGAGATGTCGGCCGGTAATGATGATGCCGCGCTGTCGGTTTTTGACACGCTGTGGGATTCGAGCGCCCGCCTTGCCGTTGGTGTGGAAGCACATGCCCAGCTGTTGGCCTCCCGTGGGCAACGTGACAGGGCGTTGGAAATCCTGAATACGTTTGACCAACAAGTTGGCCATAACGCCTCTATTGCGCGCCTGAGCCAGGCGATTGCATCGGGCGACAAGATCAAGGTTCGGAGGCTGACCCCGGATGAGGGGGCCGCGCTGGCCATCTATGTTCCGGCGGCCGCTTTGATGAGCCAGACAAGCGATGATGTCTCAGCCGTATACTTCGTGCTGGCGCTGGCACTTGATCCGGAGCTTCACGTTGCGCGATCCCTCTGGGCACAATCTCTCTCGAATGCGGAACGCTGGGACGAAGCCATTGGCGTGCTGGCGCGTGTGCCTGAAACGTCGGCTTTCTATGCTACTTCGCGGGGGCAGATCGCCTGGGCCCTGCAGCGCAGTGGACGCAGTCAGTCTGCCCTCGCCGTTGCCGCCGAGGCCCTGGACCATTCTCCGGACAGGGGCTTGCAGATCCAGATTGCAGACCTCTATCGCGCTGTTGGGAGACAGGAACAGGCAGAGGCCTTGCTGACAGAGATCATCCGCGATGATGCAAGCCACAAGCGTGAGGACTGGCGATTGTTCTATGCGCGCGGTGTATCACGTGGAGAGCTCGGCGACTGGCCCGAAGGTGAGCGCGACTTGCTGAAGGCTTTGGCTCTGCAGCCGGACGACGCATCACTGCTGAATTATGTCGGCTATTCCTATGTTGATCGGGGTGAGCACCTCGACTTCGCCATGGATATGATCCGACGGGCTGCGGAGATGGAGCCAAATGAAGGCTACATCATCGACAGCCTTGGCTGGGCGCACTACCGGCTGGGGGATTACGAGACTGCTACGCAGCATCTGGAACGCGCAGTCGAGCTTGAGCCTGGCGATCCTGTTCTGAACGATCATTTGGGTGACGCCTATTGGCAGACCGGCCGCAAGCTTGAGGCGCGATTCCAGTGGCGGCGTTCGTTGACGCTCGATCCTGCGGATGGCGAGCGCGACCGAATTGAGGCCAAGCTGGTCGCCGGTCCGAACGTGCCATTGGTCAAACAGGCTGAAACTGGTGCAGGCGCGCAACTTCCCAAGCCTGTTCGTCCCTAGTCGCTGTGGCAGTCTGACATGCCGACATCTCTCGCGCCCGCCAAGGTAAACCTGTTCCTGCATGTCGGAACCGTACAAAAAAACGGCCGTCATCCGCTCGATTCGCTCGTCATGTTCGCAGGGCCGGAAGCGGCCGACCGGGTATCTGCTGAGTCCGCAGATACTCTGACCCTCAGTGTCGCGGGGCCACGATCCAGCGGCCTGGAAGTCGGTGGTGACAATCTCGTCCTGCGCGCAGCGCAAGCTCTGTGCGTGGCCGAGGGCCGATCGCACGGTGCTGCGCTGACGCTTGACAAGCATCTTCCCGTGGCAGCGGGAATTGGTGGCGGTTCGGCGGATGCCGGCGCGACGTTGCGCGTTCTTCAGAAATTGTGGTCATTGGAGCGCGATCTTGTCCGACAGGTCGCGGTGCCGCTGGGCGGCGACGTGCCTGTTGCGCTGGAAGGGCGGACGGCGTTGATGCAGGGCGAAGGCGAACAAGTTCGCCCGCAAAAGAACCTCCCTCGATTGCCAGCTGTTCTGGTGAATCCAGCGGTCGACTGCCCGACCGGGCCGGTTTTCCGGGCCTTTGACGCAGAAGGGGGCATAAGTGCTTTCAGCGCCCTCGAAGCCGTGCCTGAAATGCGGTCGCCGGAAGAGTTGATCGCATGGCTGGCGCACCAACGTAACGATCTTCAATCCCCAGCGGTGCGCCTTGTACCAGCTATCGGGGAGGTGCTTGACGTCCTCAATGTGGTGCCGGGAAGTCGTCTCGTAAGAATGAGTGGATCGGGCGCAACCTGTTTCGCGCTGTTTGCAACCGATGACGACGCACAGTCTGCGGCAAGGGATCTTGAGCGCGCCCATCCCAAGTGGTGGATTCGTGCCACAAGCTTGGGGGACGCGCGATGACGATTTTCTACCTCGTTGCCGGAGCGGCGTTGATTTCTTTCGTCCTGTGCACCCTGGCGCGTCATTTGCCGCTGCTCGATGCTCCGGATGGTGGCCGTAAACAGCAGGCAGCGCCTGTGCCTCGCACGGGCGGGATCGGTATCTTCGGCGCGATCCTGATTACGCTGGGTGCGTTCGCGGTCATGGCAGAACCCTCGTCATTGGCTCAGATGCCCGCGGGCAGGATTTTGTTTGCAGTTGCGCTAGCCGTCACGCCTTGGGCAATCGGCTTCCTCGATGACTGGCTCGGCCTGTCAGCCTTGTTGAAGCTCGCGCTGCTGTGCGGTTGGGCTGTCATTGCGGCCATACCATTCTTCATGTCGGGCGGGACAGGTGGATGGCTCCTTGGTATTGCGGTCATTGTCTGGCTGATCGTGATTACGAATGCGGTCAATTTCATGGACGGTGCCAACGGCCTCGCGCTGGGATCGATTGCGATCATGCATGTGGCTTTGTTCCCGCTCTTTGCCGTGCTGATGCTGTGCTTTGGTAGCTGTGTACCCGACCCGATCGGGGAATTTGCCATGATCGCCCAGTTCGCTATGTTCGGAGCTGTGCTCGGCTTTCTTGTGTGGAACTTGCGAGGCGGCCTCTATGCCGGAGACTGCGGATCTCTAGGCGCCGGCGGACTGTTTGGCTTGATGGCCGTCTACCACCTTGGCGACGGCATGGACGGCGTTCGCGCCGCGCTTCTGGCGCTCACGCTTGCCCTGCCGTTTCTGATTGACGTCTTGCTGACGCTAGCGTGGCGCACATTCAAGGGGCGCAATCTTCTTCAGGCGCACACCGATCACGCCTATCAGCGGCTGATTGCCCGCGGTTGGGGCCACCTCAGTGTCGCGACCTTCTGGTGGAGTATGACACTGATTTGCGCGGTGATGGGTGTGGTCACCATGTTTGGCGCAGCAGAGTCCACTGACCAGGCCGATGATTTCCCGGTTCTACAATTGACGGCACTGGTTGCCCTTGCCGCTATCGGATCAGTCTTTTGGTGGCTCGAACGCTCGCGGACTCAGTAGGCCCGGCTAACGCAGAAATCGGCCAGATCTTCGAGTGCGCTGCGATAGGGGGACTCTTCGAGCGTTCTCAGCGCGCCCTTGGCCAGCGCAGCATAGGCCTCGGCCTCCTGAACGGTGGCGTCTGCAGCCCCAGTGGCCCGGATCAGATGAACAGCGTGAGCCAGATCGGCGTCCTGTTGCGTTTCGGAATTCATGGCTCGGTCCCAGAACAGACGGTCTTCATCTGAGCCGCGTCGCTTCGCGACGATGACGGGCAGTGTAATTTTGCATTCGCGGAAGTCATCGCCAACTGATTTGCCAATTACCGACGTGGTGCCACCATAGTCCAGCACGTCATCGATGATCTGGAAGGCGAGACCCAGATTCTTGCCGTATGTGGCAAGCGCATGAGCGTGATCATCACTACCGACCGACATGGCGCCGGTCTCGGCAGCGGCCTCGAACAGCGCGCCAGTCTTCGCTTCAATAATTGCCAGATAGTCTTCGGTTGGCAGATCCCGGGCCTGCATCGCGGCCAACTGGCGAACTTCGCCTTCGGCAATCACCGTGGATGCTGTGGCGAGCCGGTTCAGGATTTCGAGACTGTTGGTTTCAACCAGCAGGTTGAACGCGCGCGCAAACAGGAAGTCCCCCACCAGTATGGAGGCCTTGTTGCCCCAAATTGCCTTGGCAGCAGGTTTCCCGCGTCGCAGATCGCTTTCGTCCACCACGTCATCGTGCAGCAGCGTGGCGGTGTGGATGAACTCCACGGCCGCTGCAAGAGCATGTGTTGCCCTGTTCGGCGTGCCCACGGCATGTGCAGAAATGAGGGTTATCAAGGGTCGCAGGCGCTTGCCGCCCGCCGACACAATGTAACCGGACAGATCCGGAATGACCGATATCGGGCTTGCTGCGCGGGTCGCCAGCAAGGTCTCGACCTCACCGAGGTCCTTGGCCACGAGCGTTTGCATCCGATCCACAATGGAACCGACTGCCTCTTTGCCTCTTGGTTTTGGCGCAAGGGTCACGTTTTCACTGGCTCCCATCATTTCTCTGACGAAATGGGAAATAATCGTAGGATGGGTTCGCATCAAGCGCGACGTGGCACCCCGACGCATCTCACAGCGAAGTGTTGTGGCGAATCCTCGCCGTGTGTGCGAAACATTCAGGCAATTGGGCCGTTGAGAATATTCCAACAAGGAAGGGTTCCCACATGAAGCCATATGCAATTCTGCTCGCCGCTGGCCTGCTCGCTGCATGTACGTCGAACGCGGCCTACGGGCCCGCATCCAAGTCCGGAGCGATGGGCTATTCCAGCCAACAGATCGAAACGGGCCGATACCAGGTCTCCTATACCGACTCCAGTCCGTCGAAGGCGCGTGACCGGGCCTTGCTGCGTGCAGCTGAACTGACGCTTCTGGAGGGCTCTGACTGGTTTGAGATAACCAGCAGCTTTGCCGAACGCAGTGAAGACAGCCGTAGCGGTGGTTCCAGCGTCTCCATTGGCGGTTCATCGGGCTCTCGCGGCCACAGCAGCGTCGGGGTCGGCGTAGGGATCGGCATTCCGCTAGGGGGTGGCAATAGCGGGTCGGTTACCGAAGTCCTCGAAATCGTCACCGGCAAAGGCGACAAACCTGATCGGCCGAGTGTCTATGATGCCCGCTCAGTGGATATCAATCTGCGCGGTTCGGCGACCGAATGAAGGAAGTCTTTCGCACCAATGATGTCGTCAAGCTGAGCTATGTTGAGCACCTGCTGCAGGAGGCGGGCATCGAATATTTCATCGCTGATCAGCATATCTCCGCTGTCGAGGGCAATATCGGCGCGTTTCCGAGGCGCGTCATGGTGCCGGAGGAATTGTTGCCTGCTGCCGAGGCAGCCTTGGCCGAAGTCGAACGCGGCTAGTGGGGCAGATCACAGAAGATACCCTTTACCAGGGGCGGGTCACCCTGTTCCAACCTGAAAAGGGCTTCAGAGCCAGCACAGACTCGCTGATGCTGGCCGCGGCCCTTCCCGAAAAGTCCGGCGGCGCGGCCCTTGAAATAGGCTGTGGATGCGGTGGGGCGCTGATGACGGCCGCATTTCGATTGTCGCAGATGCAGGTGACAGGCGTGGATATTGATGCGGTCATGACTGACCTCGCACGGCAATCTGTCTCGTCAAACAATTTCAAAGACCGAGTGAGTGTCGAGACTGGCAATGCCGCCGACTGGGTACGCGACAAGGAAAATCGGTTCGATCTGGTTTTTGCAAACCCGCCATATTTCGAGCCAGGAAGGATCTCCGCGCCGGGAGCGGAGAAAGCTGGAGCATATCTCGAATCCCTCAGCCTCGATGGTTGGATCAAGGCGATGGCGTTTGCGGCCAAGCCGCGTGCGCCCATTGTGATAATTCATCGCGCTGCCGAACTCGCCCGAATTCTCGCTGTGCTGGATCGCCTGACGGGAGAGATTACCGTTCTGCCCATCGCGCCGAAACATGGCGAAGATGCGCGCCGGGTTTTGGTGCGGGGACGCAAGGGATTGAGACGGGGAGAGGTGCGTTTGCTCGCGCCCCTCGTCACTCACACCGCCGACGGTGAGGCCAGTGAAGCGCTGGATGCGATCCGTCATGGCAGGGCGATCGACTGGTAATCCAGATTTTCTGGGAATTGCCACATTTGCAGGCTAGGGTCTGAATTGAGGTAAGGGCATAGAAAAAGGAGTTGGCCATGTTCGGCCTGTTGTTCTTCGGCTTTCTGTTCATTGGTCTGGTCCTGGCCTTGCTGGGGCATGGCGGGTTTTACCGCATGGTCACCGGGCGCGGGGCAGGGTCAAATGATCATGATGAATCTCGTGGGTCATTCTGATCGCATTCCCGTGCTTGCTTCGCCCTGCGCACGGCTGTAACCCGACACCCAATCGATATTCGGATCTGCCCCATGACCGCACCCAAAGCGCACGCCAAACCGAAATCCTTTCAGGACCTCATCCTGACACTTCAGGCCTATTGGGCCGATAAGGGCTGCGCGATCCTGCAGCCCTATGACATGGAAGTCGGCGCCGGCACCTTGCACCCGGCGACTGTGCTGCGGGCATTGGGGCCAAAGAACTGGCGTGCTGCCTATGTCCAGCCCTCGCGGCGGCCGAAGGATGCGCGTTATGGGGAAAACCCCAACCGGCTCGGCCATTATTACCAGTTCCAGGTCATCCTGAAGCCTAATCCCGACGATTTGCAGGACCTCTATCTGGAAAGTCTCTACGCCATTGGCATCGACCCGACTGTTCACGATATTCGCTTCGTCGAAGACGACTGGGAGAACCCGACTGTCGGCGCCTGGGGCCTTGGCTGGGAAGTCTGGTGCGACGGGATGGAAGTCAGCCAGTACACCTACTTCCAGCAGGTTGGCGGACTGGATGTGTTCCCGGTCTCTGGCGAATTGACCTACGGGCTCGAACGCCTCGCCATGTATGTGTTCGGCGTCGACAATGTCTATGATCTGCCCTTCAACGATCCGGACAGCGCAGTGCCGCTCTCCTATGGCGACGTGTTCCTCGAAAACGAGAAACAACAATCAGCGTTCAATTTCGAGCATTCCGATGTCGAGATGCTGAAGCGCTGGTTTGCCGATTGCGAGAACCAGTCGAATGCCCTGCGCGATGCAGGCAAGCCGTTGCCAGCTTATGATTACGCCCTCAAAGCCTCGCACACGTTCAACCTGATCGACGCACGCGGCGCCATCAGCCCGACCGAGCGTCAGGCCTATATCGCCCGCGTCCGAGACCTCGCCCGCGGCGCCGCTGCGCAATGGGCCGAGCAGGAAGACGTTTCCGCCTAGATTTAACCTCTGACTGATTTGGTCATTCGGCTTCATGGGGATAGTCTCTTCCGGTGTGGGAGGACGCGTCATGTTACGTTGGATACTCGTTTGCCTTGTCGGTCTGTGTCTCGTGCTTGGCGCGGACGCGAAGACCAAACGTGCCCTGATCGTCGGTGTCGGCGACTATGAGCAATTGCCAGACCTGCAAAAGACGACCGGAGACGCCACGGGCTATTCCGAAGCGTTTGGGGGCGAGCTGGGCTTTGAAGTCACGCGCCTGATAGATCCTGGCACGATCGACTTTCTCGAGGCACTGGACGGTTTTCTTCAATCCATTGAGCCCGGCGACGAGGTCGCTTTCATCTTTTCCGGACACGGCTGGTCGGATGGCGCCGACAATTTTCTGGCCATGACCGATGCGCCGCTGGAATCGTCTGAATTCGCGCTGCGCCGCCAGACTGTGTCGCTATCGACTGACGTGCTCGCAGAGATCAAGGCGCGCAAACCGGGCCTGTTGTTTGCCATCGTGGATGCTTGCCGGGACAATCCCTTCGATACAGGAACCCGCAGCGTGACGCGCGGACTGTCGCGGCTGGAGATCGTGCCGGGCACACTCGTGGTCTATGCGGCAGGCACCCGCCAGAAGGCGCTCGACCGGCTGGGGCCGGAGGATGAGTCCCCGTATTCGGTCTTCACGCGCAGCCTGTTGCCGCGCCTCAGCGATCCGGCCAATCCCTTGTTGCGCAGCGTGGACGAAACTCGCAGCGAGGTCGCGATGCTCGCCTCCTCCATAAATCATGAGCAGCGCCCCGCAATCTATTCCGACGTTTCGCTCGACTATTGTTTTTCCGGGGAGTGCCGCCTGAAGACGGTGCTGGACCAGGAGACGATGGATTGGGTCGAAATCTCCAGCGTGGGCTATACGACCGTCGATCCTTGCACCAAATACGCCCGCCATCTGGAGCAATATCCCGACGGGAAGTTCGCCGAGGTGGCGCGCCGGAACCTCGCTAATCCGCCCTGTGCCCGAACGCGGTTGCAGCTGAAATCTGTATCCTGGTTCGGAGACTTGGACGGCCACACGGACGAAGTCTATGGCGTAGACTACAGCCTGAGCGGACGCTACGTGGCAAGTGCATCAGCCGATCACACGGCGCGTCTCTGGATCGTCGGCATGACGCCAAGCCTTTATGGCCAGTCGACCGAACTGAAAGGCCATACCGCGCCGGTCCTGACTGTGCGGTTCAGCCCAAATGAAGAGCGCCTCATCACGGCGTCCGAAGACGGCACGGCGCGCATCTGGAGCGCGCTGGGCGAAGAGGCGCGGCTGGTGCTTGATGGACATCTGGGCGTTGTTTCCTATGCTGAATACAGCCCCTTCGGGGACCGGGTGGTTACGGCCTCATATGACGAAACCGCACGTATCTGGGACGCCCGAACGGGCGAGGAGGTGTTGCGCCTGACAGGGCACTCCGGCGCAGTCCGTTCCGCGCGGTTCAATTTTGATGCAAGCCGGATCGTCACAGCGTCGAATGATGGTACGGTCCGCGTCTGGGATGCGGAGACGGGCGAGCAGCTCCGCATGGTCGAATCCGGAGAGGTTCCGGCTACTTACGCCACGTTCAGCCAAGATGGAGACCGCATTCTTGTCGCCTCAGCGGACAAGGCGGCCCGTATTTGGAGCGCGGACGGTGAAGTTCTCGAACTGACCGGCCATGATGCTCCACTGTGGAATGCTGCTTTCAGTGCAGACGGGGAATTCGTGGCGACCAGTGCGATGGATTTGTCCGGCAAGATCTGGGATGCCGAGACCGGAGCCTTACTTGCCGGGGTGCAGGATCTGAGCATGTTCGGCGCCAACTGGATTGAGTTTGCGCCGGATGGCAAGAAGCTGGTCGTGTCCATGAAGGGCGGCGCATTGCAACTCTGGCAGCTCACTTTCGGGGCTGACTAAGCGCCCCATCTGCACGTCCGGTGCTTGACCCTGCCGCCCGCGCTAGTATGCCGTGCAGGCTTGTAACTACTGGCTGGACCCCTTCATGGCAGACCTGATTCTCGAACTCTTTTCAGAGGAAATCCCCGCGCGCATGCAGGCGAAGGCTGAGAGTGATCTCGGTACTGCACTGGAAAAGGCGCTGGGCGAGGCGGGGCTGAACTGGTCGAAGCTGGAAACGGCCTCTGGCCCGCGACGCCTGACGGTGTTCATGGATGGCCTGACAGAGCGCTCTGCGGATGTGAAGGAAGAGCGCAAAGGCCCGAAGGTCGGCGCGCCGGACAAGGCGGTCGAGGGCTTCCTGCGTGGCGCGGGGCTGAGCGACATCAGTCAGGCCGAAGTGCGCTCCGATCCGAAGAAGGGCGACTTCTACGTTGCTGTGATCGAAACGCCGGGCCGCGATGCGACCGATATCATTGCCGAAGCTGTGCCTGCCATCATTCGCGGTTTCCATTGGCCCAAGAGCATGCGCTGGGGCACGGGTGACCTGCGCTGGGTGCGCCCGTTGCAGCGGATTGTCTGTGTGCTGGACGGAAAAGTGGTGCCATTTGAAGTGGATGGCATTTCCAGTGGCGACGAGACCGAAGGCCACCGCGTGCATGGCCGTGGGCCGTTCAAGGTAACTTTTCGCAAGAATTATGAGAGCCAGCTCAGTGGCGCTGGCCATGTGAAGCTGACGCGCGATGCGCGGCGGGAGGTGATCCTCGCCGGCATCGAGAAGGTTTGCGCCGAGGCTGGCCTCGAATGGATTGAAGACAAGGGCCTGCTCGAAGAGGTCGTTGGCCTTGCCGAATGGCCGGTCGTTGTGCTGGGCGATATGGACCCTGCCTTCCTGGCGCTGCCGCCGGAAGTGATCCAGCTGTCCATGCGGACCCACCAGAAATACTTCGCCGTGAATGACAAGACCACCGGGAAGCTCGCCCCGAACTTCATCCTTGTTGCGAATATCGAGGCCGCAGATGGCGGGAAGAAGCTCGCCGAGGGCAATTCACGTGTGCTGTCGGCGCGGCTCGATGATGGCCGCTTCTTCTGGGAGAAGGACAAGGCGACGCCCCTGGAAGACATGGCCGAGAAACTCTCCACCATCGCCTTCAAGGCCGAGCTTGGCAGCTTGGGGGACAAGGTGGAGCGCGTCGCCGCGCTCGCCCGCGAACTCGCCCCGAAAGTGGGCGCTGATCCTGATCTTGCTGAACGCGCCGCGCGTCTCGCCAAGTCAGACCTCGTCTCAGAAATGGTCGGCGAATTCCCGGAGCTGCAGGGTGTCATGGGCCGGTACTATGCGTTGGAAGCGGGTGAGCCCGAAACCGTCGCCGACGCCATCCGCGATCACTACAAGCCGCAAGGGCCGAGCGACTCCGTCCCGAGCGACCCGGTCGGCATCGCCGTTGCGCTCGCCGACAAGCTGGATACGCTGGTTGGATTCTGGGCGATTGATGAGAAGCCTACGGGATCAAAGGACCCATTCGCGCTACGCCGCGCAGCTCTAGGTGTCGTTCGGATCACTCTGGCCAATGATTTACGTCTTGGGTTCCAAGGAATCCTTGGTATGTCAAATTTTGAATTCCAAAATCAGAAAGGTCTGCAGATTTCGGATGGACCGTTTGTCGGCCTAACCAAGCTTTCTTTGGATTCGCTCGATCTGCTTTCGTTCTTTGCGGACCGTTTGAAGCAGCATTTGCGGGATGAAGGCCAACGCCACGACCTGATCGACGCCGTCTTCGCGCTCGGCGAAGATGACCTCGTGCTCATCACGCGCCGCGTCGAGGCGCTGGGGGCGTTTCTCGATACCGAGGACGGGGCAAACCTGCTCGCAGGCTACAAGCGGGCGGCGAACATTCTCAAGGCCGAGGAGAAGAAGGGCGATCTGCCTGCTGACCTCTCCGTCAATGACGCCCTCATCGCCAAGGGTCCAGCCGAGGAAAAGGCCCTCGCGAAAGCCCTGTCGGATGTCGAGGCCGCCATTGAAAACCCGCTGAAGTCCGAGGATTTCACCGCAGCTATGGCCGAACTTGCCAAATTGCGTGGTCCGGTGGACGCTTTCTTCGAAGCGGTCATGGTCAATGACGAGGATTCCGCTGTGCGCGCGAATCGTCTGGCGCTGCTCACGAAAATCCGTGGAACACTTTACCGCGTAGCGGATTTCTCCCGCATCGATGGCTGATGCAGGTCAAGGCGCTCGCGTGCCCTTGTGTCAGACTGAAACGGCCCGCCTGCACGGGAACGCGCCAATGTGTCACGAACAACGTTGTCACCCCCCGCGTGCCCTTTCGGACACTGGCCAATGGCGCTGCAATGCAGCATAGGAATTGCAATTCGCCCCCCGTTAACTTGGGGGACACGACATATGTATCGGAAGGCAGAATTCATGGGTGAAGCAGCACTGAAGCCAGCAGACGAAACCTGGGTGTATGCTTTTGGAGGCGGGAGCGCAGACGGCGACGCCTCAATGAAGAATTTGCTCGGAGGCAAGGGCGCGAATCTCGCTGAAATGGCGAAGTTGGGTTTGCCCGTGCCACCGGGATTCACGCTGACGACTGCAGTCTGTACTGCTTATTACGAATTGGAGCGCCAGTATCCGGCAGCTCTGGAAGCGCAGGTTGATGCCGCGCTCGCAGCCGTCGAGCAGGAAACCGGCAAGGGCTTCGGCGACCCTGAAAATCCACTGCTCGTATCCGTACGCTCAGGCGCGCGCGCTTCGATGCCGGGCATGATGGACACGGTCCTGAACCTCGGCCTGAACGAATCAGCTGCCGCAGGACTGGCCAAAAAGGCCGGCGAACGCTTCGCCTATGATTCCTATCGCCGCTTCATCCAGATGTATTCCAATGTCGTGTTGAACATCAGCCATGACGAGTTTGAGCACATTCTGGACGATTACAAAGACCGTCAGGGCTATGATCTCGATACCGAGATGACGGCCGATGACTGGAAGCAGATCATCTCGCTGTACAAGGACGCGGTTCAGTACAATCTTGGTCGCCCTTTCCCGGATGATCCGAAGGAACAGCTCTGGGGCGCCATTACGGCGGTGTTCGGTTCGTGGATGAACGATCGCGCGATCACCTATCGCAAGCTGAACGATATTCCTGAAGAATGGGGCACGGCGGTCAACGTCCAGGCCATGGTGTTCGGTAATCTCGGCGAGACGTCTGCCACAGGCGTTGCGTTCACACGCGACCCGTCGAATGGTGACCCGGTCTTCTATGGCGAATATCTGATCAATGCTCAGGGCGAAGACGTGGTGGCGGGCATCCGTACGCCCGCGCCGATCTCCCGCGAGCGCGCAGATACGCTGGGCTCGACCGATGCGCCGCTCGAAGAGTCGATGCCGGAAGTCTACACCCAGCTGCGCGATGTCGCGAACACGCTGGAGCAACACTACAAGGATATGCAGGATCTCGAGTTCACGGTCGAAGATGGCCGCCTCTACATGCTGCAGACCCGTAACGGCAAACGTACCGCTGCCGCAGCGCTCAAGATCGCTGTCGACATGGCACGCGAAGGCCTGGTGACGGAAGAGGAGGCCATCCTGCGCCTTGAACCGTCTCAGCTGGACCAGTTGCTTCACCCAACCATTTCTGAAGATGCCAAGCGCGACGTAATCGTGATGGGCCTTCCCGCCAGTCCCGGCGCGGCCGTTGGGAAGGTCGTGTTTGAGTCAGAAGATGCCTGGGCCATGGCTGAAAAGGGCGAGGACGTGATCCTCGTGCGCATCGAGACCAGCCCGGAAGACATCAAGGGCATGCATGCTTCCCGCGCCATTGTTACGGCACGCGGCGGCATGACCAGCCACGCCGCCGTTGTGGCCCGTGGCATGGGCCGGCCGTGTGTCTGCGGCGCCGGTGGCCTGCAGATCGATACCAAGGCGGGCGTGTTCCGCGTGATGGGCCGTGAAATCAAGAAAGGCGACGTGATCACTGTGGACGGGGCGACCGGTCAGGTGATGATGGGCGCCGTCGAAATGCGCCAACCTGATCTGTCGGGTGATTTCGGTTTGCTGATGAGCTGGGCTGACAAGGTGCGCACGCTGAAAGTGCGCGCCAATGCTGAAACGCCTCTGGATACGCGTACGGCGGTTGAATTTGGCGCCGAAGGCGTTGGCCTCTGCCGCACTGAGCACATGTTCTTTGAAGAAGAGCGTATCCCCGAAGTGCGGGCGATGATCCTTGCGGATGGCGAAAGTGGCCGTCGCGCTGCGCTCGACAAACTCCTGCCGATGCAACGGAGCGATTTCGAGGAAATCTTCCGCATTCTGGAAGATCGGCCAGCCACGATCCGACTGCTCGACCCACCGCTCCACGAATTCCTGCCGCACACAGATGCGGACATGGACGAAGTGGCCAAGGCTTCTGGCGTCAGCGCGGATGAGTTGCGCCGCCGGGCTGCAGAACTGCATGAGAGCAATCCCATGCTGGGCCATCGCGGCTGCCGTCTCGGCATCACCTATCCCGAAATCTATGAGATGCAGGCGCGCGCCATTTTCGAAGCCGCCGTTAATGTTTCAAAGGAGACGGGTCGCAAGCCAATCCCGGAAGTGATGATCCCACTGGTCGCCACGCACAAGGAGCTCGCAATCCTGAAAGCGGTTGTGGACGAGGTTGCCCAATCGGTGTTTTCCGAGACGGGTGTCACGCTGGACTATATGGTCGGCACGATGATCGAGCTGCCACGCGCGGCGCTTCAGGCTGCTGAGATTGCACAATCCGCCGCGTTCTTCTCGTTCGGCACGAATGACTTGACCCAGACGACACTCGGCATTTCGCGCGATGATGCAGGCCGTTTCCTCAAGATTTATGAGGACAAAGGCATATACGAAAAAGACCCATTCGTGACGCTCGACCAGGTCGGCGTAGGAGAATTGGTCAAAATTGCTACTGAGCGGGGTCGTAAATCACGTCCTGGAATCAAGCTTGGAATCTGCGGTGAGCATGGCGGCGACCCGGCTTCGATTAACTTTTGTCAGTTGGCGGGACTCGATTACGTGTCGTGCTCTCCGTATCGTGTGCCAATCGCGCGTCTCGCTGCGGCACATGCGGCGTTGAAAGCCAAATAAAGACGACTGTCCGCTAGAAACCGGCAGGATTTGGGTGTTGCTTCCGGGCAACACCCATTTTTGTGCAGTGCGAAATATTTCACGAAATTTGCAGAAATATTCCGCTGTATTACAGAGGCTTGGCCGCTTTCTCCTAATGTAACGGTTTAAATCGAAAATCCGGGGCGTATCTATCCTGACAGAAAAGTCACTCACGTATCTGGCCAGCTTCTTGCTAGGTACCGGGAGAGATGGATATCCAACTCGAAGCGGGGCCAGAAACGGTCTCATAATTTTTAGTCAAACCAACAACACCCGGGGTTCGTAGGACGGAATATACCGTCTGCCGGGGGATTGGGGAGCGGTGATGTTAAGGGTTCTTCAACCACGAAGGGCGACTCTATCGCCAATGCGTGGGCTCCAAGAGCAGCTCAAGCGTTGGTGGATGGCTATGACGAACGAAGAGCAGAGAGATATTGTCATTCGCGGGGCGACCGTTGCGGTCTGCGCTGTGGCTGCGACTGTAACTCTTCCCCTGATTGGCGAACTCCAGATGGAGAAGCGCGCCGAAGCTGATTTCCATGCGGAAGCGGTACGCTTGGCTTCGATTGAAGACGGCGGCGTCACCGTGCGCGCTGATCCGATGACGCCAAGCCTGCTGGATACGCCTTGGATCCGTACCGTCGAGTACACTCTCAAGCGCGATACCGGCGCTTCAATGAGCCGTTATGCGATGCGCGACCGCGATGGTGCTGCACTTTCATCGCTGGTTTCGTTCCGTCCGGAGCACATCAAACGCGCCGAAAAGATTAACGACGAGGCACAGTGTCTGTCCCAGGCTATCTATTATGAGGCCGGAACAGAATCGCTGGGCGGCAAGATGGCCGTTGCCGAAGTCATCGCGAATCGGGTTCGCGACCATCGCTATCCTGACAGCGTCTGTGACGTCGTTTTCCAGGGTGCGACTCGCACAACCGGTTGCCAGTTCACCTTCACCTGTGACGGCGCCATGACCCGCGAGCCACGCGGTCGTAATTGGGATACTGCCCAGAAGGTCGCAGCACACGTACTGATGAACCTCAACGAGGAACGCACAGGCGGCGCGACGCATTATCACGCCACTTATGTTGACCCGATCTGGAGCGCTGGCCTCATCAAGACCGACAAGATTGGTTTGCACATCTTCTATCGGTTCCCGCGCGGCGCCGAATGGGCCCAAGTGCGCCAGAACTACAATCGCAAGCGCGAGCGCGTCATCACGGCAGCGGCTGAGGCTGATGTGAATGCTGCGGCGACGTCTGTGATCAAGACCACCGACGACGCCAAGGTTGAGAAGGTGGCCATGAATGCCCCGGCACCAACTCTGTCGCCGGCCTCTGTGACCACCTCTACGCGCACGATCACGAATGGTGCCCCGAAGTTCAACACGATGCGTAAATCGTCCGAGGTTTCCGACTATACGGCAGCCCAGGTGACGCAGGCGGCGGTAAGAAGCTCCGCTTCAGCCGCCGGCGCCATGAACTAGGAAACATCAGTCGCGTGGGGGCACACCCGCCTTCACGCGCTTCTGGATAGCGCCTGGCAACCAGCGCGCCATGAAACGTGCCCGTTCAGCATCTTTGCCAACCATGAAATGTGTATCTTTGCCATGAGCGGCGTCCCAGGCGCGTTCCGCAGCCATGGAAACCGGATACACATTCATGCCGTTTTCCTTGAGCTGGTCAGACATCTTGTGGTTCGAGCCGTCGCGATCCCCCATTTCGAGGATCGGCGTTTCAATGAACCACGGCATCAGACTGGTGACGCGAATGTCGAGATCGCGAAATTCGGCGTCGAGCGCTTCGGTCAGACCACGCACAGCGAACTTGGTTGCAGAATAAACAGCCAGTTGTGGTGAGCCGACAACTCCCGCGGTAGAGGCCGTGTTCACAATACGTGCGCCTGATGTCGCCTTCAGAAGGGAGAGTGAAGCCTGCACGCCGTTCACTACACCTTTCACATTGATGTCGATGATCGCGTCATTATCCTCGCCTGTGATGTCTTCGAACCAGCCATGACGTCCAATGCCTGCATTGTTGAAGAGTACGTTCATTGCCCCTTCAGTGGCTTCGCTGAAATCCTTGATGGCAGCGGCCCAGTCCTCGCGGTTGCGAACATCAAGCCTGGCTTTCAGGCAGTTCTCGGATCCGATCTCGGCTTCGACGGCATCGAGGCCAGCAGTGTTCACGTCATAAAGGCCGCAGAACCAGCCGCGTTTTGCAAAATAGCGCGCGGTCTCTGCTCCGATGCCGGATGCTGCGCCCGTAATAAAGATACTCTTTCGCCCGCTCGCTCGCGTCATGGGCTTTTCCTCCTGCTGATATCAGGGACTGATCGCCCTTTGCAGCAGTGTCAGACCACATCCATACCCACGTCAAGATTGGGAGCAGAATGCGTTAGCGCCCCCACGGAAATAAAGTCCACACCGGTCTCAGCGATTGCCGCAACGGTACCCAGATTGACTCCGCCAGATGCTTCGAGCGTGACGCGGCCCTGATTCATTTCAACGGCGCGGCGCAAGGTGTCGGTATCCATATTGTCGAGCAGGACGGCATGCGGCCCATGTTTCAGCGCTTCCGCGAATTGGTCGAGTGTATCGACTTCAATTTCGATCATGCGCAGGTGGCCCGCATAGGCCTTGGCGCGTTCCAGTGCGAGCGCCACGGAGCCACCGCAAGCGGCGATGTGATTGTCCTTGATCAGGATGGCATCATCCAGGCCGTAGCGATGTGCTGTACCTCCGCCGCACCGAACGGCGCGCTTCTCCAGCGCCCGGTGACCTGGGGTCGTTTTCCGGGTGCAGACAATTGTTGTGGACGTGTGAGAAATCTTTGCGACGTAGTTGCGCGTCATCGTGGCGACCGCTGACAGTCGTCCAATAAAATTCAGCATCGTGCGCTCAGCCGTCAGGATAGAGCGCGCGCTGCCGTCAAGGCGCGCGACAACATCGCCGGGTTTTACTGCCGTGCCATCATCCATCCGAACATCCAGTTCCACGCTTGGGTCGATCAGGGTAAGCGCGTGGGCCGCAGCGTCGAGACCTGCGATCACGCCGGGCTGGCGCGCTGCAATAACGACGCTGAGTTGGGTTTCCGGCGCAATGGTCGCGTCCGTGGTCAGATCACCTGCGCGGCCAAGGTCTTCTGACAGGGCAAGCCGAACGATGGGATCGAGGATGATCGCGGGCAGCGGCGGGGGGAGCAGTTTCATACGCGGACGGTCTCCTCAAAATCTCTCAGCAGGAACTGGCGTTCCGGCTCGATCATGTCTGGATAGTCAGACCGGAAATGTCCGCCCCGGCTTTCCTTGCGATTGATTGCGGCCTGAACGATCAGTCTCGCAGTGGTCAGCGCGCGAGCCGGCCCATGTATGGTGTTCAAGCGCTCGATCAGTTCAAGCACGCTGGTCATGCCGGTGGCATTTCGCACAACTCCACATTTTTCGGACATGGCGCCGCGCAATTCCTGCAGGGCTGGAACGGGTAACGCCCCTGGAACATGACCTGTTGATGCGTTAGGGGTGGCGAACTCAGCTTCGCGCAGGCGCTCGGCAATGCGGTGGGCAAATACGACAGCTTCTAACAAAGAGTTGGATGCAAGGCGATTTGCGCCGTGTACGCCGGTAGATGTACATTCGCCGCAGACGGACAGTCCATCGAGGCTGCTGCGCCCCCAGAAGTCTGGGACGATGCCACCCATATGATAGTGCGCCGCTGGAGCAACCGGGATCAATTCGGTGCGTGGGTCGATGCCGGCAGATTTGCAAGTGCCAAATACTGTTGGGAAATGGTCCGGGAAGTGTTCACCCACAGCCGTGCGGCAATCGAGAAATGCGCCTCGGCCAGACAAGCGCTCTGTGTGCACGGCGCGCGCCACTTCATCGCGCGGCGCGAGTTCGGCCAATTCATGGTAGCTTGCCATAAAGGCCGTGCCGTCTCGATTATGGAGCGTGGCGCCTTCACCGCGGAGGGCCTCGGTCGCGAGGGGGGCAGGATCGCGGCCAATGTCGATGGCCGTAGGATGGAATTGGACGAATTCTAGATCTGCAATCAGTGCGCCCGCTTCCCAAGCCATCGCAACAGCGTCGCCGCGCGCTTCGGGTGGGTTGGTGGTAACCTGGAACAGGCCGCCGGAACCGCCGGTGCACAGCACCGTTTCCCGCGCGGTCCGTGTGGAGAGCGTTCCGGCATTGTCCCGCAATATGACGCCTGCCACCTGAAGATTGGCATCCTGCATCAGGCCGGTGGCGCGGACGCCTTCGATGATGGTGATATGTGGCGCGGCGGCAACGGCCGCGACCAGCGCATCCATGATGGCCTTGCCCGCAAGGTCTCCGGCAACGCGTGCCACGCGCGGGTGAGAATGAGCGGCTTCAAGCGACAAGGCCAATGCGCCATCCGGCGTGCGGTCAAACGGAACGCCCAGCGCGACAAGATCGCGAACCCGGGCCGGGCCTTCCTCTGCAATGAGGCGGGCGATAATTGGGTCGACGAGTCCCGCGCCGGCCGCAACGGTGTCTGCGGCATGTTGTTTGGGGCTGTCCAGGGGGTGCATGGCAGCGGCCAGGCCGCCTTGCGCCCATGCGGAGGATGCGGCTTGGCCAAGCGGAGCCGGGGAGATGACGGTGCAGGGGCGCGGCGCCAGTTGCAGCGCCAGGAACAGGCCAGCAAGGCCGGCGCCTACGATCAGAACGTCATCATCGACTGGCCCATTTGCCGTCAGGGTTTGCGGAATGGAGGCGCTCACGGATCAGGAGATGCCGTCATTCGCGCGGCGGAATTCCGCCGGTGCGGTCACGGCAGACACCAGCGCGCCAAACATCCGGTCAGCGGATTGGATGGTGAGCGTGAAATTGTCTGGTACATAGATCAGGCCCTCGACCTTGGCTTCCAGCATTTCCTCGATCTGGGACCGAATCGAAATTTGGTCTCCGAAGCGGCGAGCCTTGCAGGATTGGCGTACAACCGACCGGCCCCACATTGAGCAGACTTCAACCGCTGTGAGCTCACAGCTATATTGGCCTTCATCCGGGTGCGGAGAAAGATACATGGTGCCAGACATCATGCACTCTCCATTGCGATAGGGTTTTGTCTGGAAGCTCCAGGTGCCAAGGACATCCGATGAATCTCCCTCGCGTTTGCTGTCGGCATGAGCGGGAGTGCAGACCAAAAGGCCTGCGATCGCCATTGCCGCGAGACCGTATATGCCTCGGACCATTCTACCTCTCCTTGCGCCCTGAGACACATTACGCCGCTCCCCCGCGATTGCACAACCTGTCTGGCTGCTAGACGACCATTTCAAGCTCAAGTGGTTTCAAACCGGTCTTGAACGCGAGCGGCTTGACCATTTTCGGCAGGGCCATCATGGCGTCGAGGGCTTCCTTGGCGCGCACGCGGACATCCTCAGGGATGAGCACCTCGTACTCGCCCGTGACCAGGCAATCATAGATGTTTTCCAGCGTGATACGCTTCATGTGCGGGCAGAGATTGCATGGACGGATGAAGTTCACGTTCGGATTGGCTGACGCCACATTGTCACTCATCGAGCATTCCGTCAGCAGGACGACCTTGTTCGGGCTTTCCTCGGCAACGTAATTGGCCAGCGCGGACGTCGAGCCGGCAAAGTCGGCGGCTTCCAGTACATCCGGCGGACATTCCGGGTGAGCCAGGATGACGACGCCTGGGTGGGCTTCGCGCAATTGCTCGACATCGTCGGCGCTGAACATCTCGTGCACTTCACACGCGCCCGGCCAGGTCATGACGCGGATGCCGGTCTGGGCAGCCACGTTCTTGGCAAGGTATTGGTCCGGCACGAGGATAACCGTGTCAGTATTCCATTCAGCAGCGATGGCTTCGACGACCTGCGCCGCATTCGAACTGGTGCAGGTGATGTGGCACTCGGCCTTTACCTCAGCGGTACAGTTTACGTAGGTCACGACCGGGTAATTCGGGAATTTCTCCTTGATCAGGCGCACATCGGCGCCCGTGATCGAGGCGGCGAGCGAACAGCCCGCGCGGGTGTCCGGTATAAGGACGGTCTTTTCAGGCGCGAGGATCTTCGAGGTCTCGGCCATGAAGTGCACTCCGGCCTGCACGATGATATCGGCATCCACATTGGCAGCTTCACGGGCCAGCTGGAGGCTGTCACCACGGAAATCGCCGACAAGCTGGAAGATGTCCGGCGTCATGTAATTGTGCGCCAGGATGACGGCGTTCTTCTCTTTCTTGAGCCGATTGATTGCCGCCACGAGGGGCGCAATGGCTGGCCATTCCATCGGAGTGATGAAATCCTGTACCAGCGGGTACAGGTCATCGGTCTCCATTTTCACCGCGTCATCATAGACGAGGCCGCGCGCTTCAGCGGCAGAAGCGCCGCGCAGCGGAGTTGGCGTGGGGCAGCCGGGGCCGGAATCAATAAGACGTGCCATGTCGTCCTCCTTCGTAGCAGACCGACTTATGCTCGATCTGAGTATAATATGGGCCTGAAGCCTCGCGTTTCAAGGGGGTCGGCCTTCAAACGTCCGCAGACAGGTGGCTCTTGTGACAGCAGCTTGAAGCTTTTGCGCAGTCTGAGCAAAAGGGGAGTAGCGCTTTCAGCCTCGTCCGGCAAGTTCAAACACGCGTGAACCCCGCGTCAGCTTTCGTCAAACAGTGCCAGCGCGGCGGTTGTCATGGCCGCCACAACCACTGCGATGGTCGTGTCATGATCCGCCCTATGACAGCTCTCAACACCACCTTGCCTGCTCTCCGCTCACCAACGATTTCGCACTTCTTCGGCAAATCCGGGCAAGTCCTTCACGGTCATCTGGCTGCCATCGTCAAGAATGACACGTCCTGAGAACAGGCCAAAGACCTGGTCCTGCGCAGTTTTCAATATGCCAAGGTCGGTCGTCTGGTGACGATTGATGATGGGAGCGAAATCCATCTCAAATCGATTGTCATTGCTGGTAAATTTCCATAGCGCGGAATCAGGCGCACCTTCAGGCATATGGAATGTGACATGGTCGAGCTTGTGGGCTTTACCATCCACGAACAGCATGTTTTCGCTGGCGGCGGATGTGTCGCCGAACCCATAGCCGATGTTAAACCCAAACGGTCGCCCCTTGACCAGGCCGGAAGCAGAGCCCCAATACCATGTGTTATTATACGTCCAGACGCCGCGGCCCCAATCCAGCACAGCAAAGGCACTCTCAGGGGAGAACTGATACGTCTCCTCGCCCAGGGTGATCTTCCCGCGCGCGGGCATGCAGTTGATTTTCTGATTGTAATAAAAAGCCTTCGGGGCATTTGGAAACGGTGTCGCAATAACCATCCGGTCCATATCGGGCTGATCGAGCCATAATTCCCCGTGCAGTCCTTTTCCGTTGGCGAAAGCCGGATCATTCACCGTCAGGCGCCGCCCTCCTGCCTCATGCCGAAAGCTCAATTCCAGATCGCCCTTGCGCTGGGAAATGTCGCCACTATCGGCGCTGGCTGGCAACTTCATCTTGCCCATCGACCACGGGATGATAGCTCCATGATTGGTGGCTGTTTTGTGTTCCAGGTCGAGCCAGGATGTGCCTAGGAACCCAAGATAGCCATTGTCAGCGACAGTCAGAGCCAGCCCGAACCGGGGTGTCAGGATGCAGTAATAGTCCCACTCCTTTATGCGTAGGGCGCCCGCTTTGATGGCAGAGCGATCATAAGTCCTGACCTCGCTGGTCGCATATCCTCGTTCGACCAATCGCCCCCGCGCATCAAGTAGAGGGCCTACGCCCATTCTGTGTTGCATTCTCCCTCCTGGCGCGCCGGATATCTGAGATTTCGGAGCTTGTGGAAGACATATAAAGATAAGGTGGGCGTGCCTTCTACCCTCGACGTTAGGTCACTCCATATCGTCTTTCCTGTGCCGCATGGGAAAGTACCTTGCGAATTCGTCTGAGAATCTGTGCCCTCATACTCTTCCACATTTGCGCGGACACAGACTTCCTCTCCTTTAGCCTTCAGCAGGCGTGCCGCGCGCTGATCGAATCAATCGCGGGCGATGATTTGAAGCTGCATCCGGTAAAGATGTCGCGCTAGCGGCGGGCGAAGGCGAATGGACGGTTGAAGCAGGTGGAACAGGTCGTCCGGCAGCTGATAGTCCTACTCGCGACAAGGCTGCATATCGTATTCGCGCCTTTGAAGGCGCGGGGGCCGAAAATTGTGGCGGACCTGCCGGACGGCGTGGAGCTGGCGATCTTCCCGCGCCGCTCGCGACAGGGCTCCCTTGCCTAGTGCATGCCAAGTTGGACGAGGGGTAGGAGGACTCAGGTTTAGCTGTGCGAAATCGAGGAGGAGCACCTGCCGTGCCGCACCTGCGTGTCCGGCTAGGGGCGCAGGCTCACCCCTCGAACAGTTCCAACGCGGCCGCAGTCATAGCCTCGACGCCTGTGGCAATGGTCGGGTCGTAATCCGGAGCGAAGAATGGCGAATGCAGTGAAGGCAGGGGCAGGGAACTGTCTTTGGCGGCCTCATAGCGCGCAGGCTCCACTGCGCCGACCCAGAATAGGAGGCCTGGAATGTTTTCTTCCGTCCGTCCGAACTGGCTGAAATCCTCGCCGCCCATGACCGGGGCTACTTCCTTGACATTGTCTTCGCCGATTGCGTCCGCAATGGCCGCCATGGCTGTTTCGGCCAGGTCGGCGTTGTTGAAGAGCGATGGTGTATAGTCCTGCTCGATCGTGATCTCTGGCTCAGGCGCCCCGAAGGCCTCGGCTTGCGCCTTGGCAATGCGCTCAATGCCGCTCAGCAACATTTGACGGGTCGCGTCGTCATAGGAGCGCACCGTCAGGAGCAGCGTTGCTTCGTCGGAAATGATGTTGTGCTTTGCGCCGGCCTTGAACGAGCCGACTGTAACAACGGCAGAGTCTTGCGGGTTCGTATTACGCGAGACGAGGCTCTGCAGAGCTACGACGATGTGAGATCCGATCAGGATCGGGTCGCGTGTTGTGTGCGGGTAGGCGCCATGCCCGCCGACGCCTTTCACGGTGATGTCGACACTGTCGACATTCGCCATGGCGTAGCCCTTCGTATAGACAACCGTGCCAGCGGGCGCGGCTGCGGAAACGTGCAGCGCCAAATTGTAGTCCGGCTGAGGGAAGCGGCTGTAGAGGCCATCGGCCAGCATGGCCTGGGCACCAAGGCCGATCTCTTCGGCTGGCTGGGCGATCATTACAAGTGTGCCGCTCCACTGATCCTTGCGGGCAGCCAGTGCGCGGGCGGTGCCGATCCAACTGGTCATGTGGATGTCGTGGCCGCAGGCATGCATGACCGGGCTCTCGACGCCAGTCCATGTGGTCGACTGGACCTCTGAGGCAAACGGGAAACCCGTTTGGTCAGGAACGGGCAGGGCATCCATATCGGCGCGGATCATGACGGTCGGGCCATCCCCATTGCGCAATACGCCAACGACGCCGTGTCCGCCGACGCCATCCTTGACCTCACCCACATCTTTCATTGCCTTGGCGACCACCCAGTCCTGACCAATGCCGGTGGAAACGTCGAAGCCGAGATTTTCAAGTTCAGAGGCCATCAGAGCGGCCGATTTGGCTTCCTTGAAAGAAAGTTCCGGATTGGCGTGAAGTTGTTTGTAGATTTCGATCAGTTCTGCATCAGCCTTTGGCAAGTTGGTTTCTGCTGAAGGAGTGGCCGCGGATGAGGCCGGGGCGACCGTATTCGATGCTTCGGCCTCGGTCGTTGCGCCCGTGTCGGAGGCGACCGGTTGCGGCGTTTCAGCGGCGTCATTTCCGTTTCCGCAAGCAACGAGCGCAAGCGCGAGAGAAGAGATGGCAACATTACGGAACATGGGTTTCGACCTCCGGCTAAGGTAAGAAGGCACCGTAGCGGCGTTTTCAGCGCTGCCAAGGGGGCGAAAATGTCCTGCATTCTACGGCAATCGCCGGGTTGCGTCGGCGTGCTGCGCTGCATATAAGGGGCGGTCCAAAGGAGATTATCTGCTCATGGCCCGCGTTACCGTTGAAGACTGCGTCGAAAAGGTTCCAAACCGTTTCGAGCTTGTCCTGCTTGCTGCACATCGTGCCCGCATGATCCGCGAAGGTTCGCCTATTACTGTGGACCGCGATAATGACAAGGACCCAGTTGTGTCGCTGCGCGAGATTGCTGACGAGTCGATTGATCTGAAAGTGGTCAAGGAAGCGCTGATCTCGAATCTGCAGGACATTCGTCCAGGCGAAGAGAACGAGCGCGAAGCCGACCGTTTGGCTCTGGAATCTGCACCTGCTGCAACCGAAGAAGACGTCATGCGGGCCTATCAGGCCGAGCTGGAGTCCGGACGGGACGACCGGCTGTAGGAGGCCAGATGGACGGCAGCACCCTATCCGCAAAGGATGAAGGGGCTGGCGACATGGCTGGCACAGAGCGACCGGCTGCGGAAAAACCTAAAGATGTCCTGACCCGGCAGCAGCTGATCGATAAGGTTCGCGCCTATCACCCTCGGGTGAAATCCGAACTTCTCGGTGCCGCTTACGATTTTGCCAAAACGCATCATGGCGAACAGATGCGCGATTCGGGCGATGCGTATTATTCGCATCCTGTTGAAGTCGCGAGCCTTCTGGCTGACGTCAAGCTCGACGAGATCACCATCGTCGCGGGCCTCCTTCACGATGTGGTCGAAGACACCGAGATCGATATCGGCGATGTCGAAGTGCGCTTTGGTGCGGATGTGGCCGAACTGGTCGATGGGGTCACGAAGCTCGACAAGCTTGAATACAGCTCCAAGGAATTGGCTCAGGCCGAGAACTTCCAGAAGTTCATCCTCGCAACCACCAGCGACATTAGAGTCCTGTTGGTGAAGCTGGCCGACCGGCTTCACAATATGCGCACGCTGCACTTTCGGAAGAAGGCATCCAGTCGCGAACGCACCGCGCGGGAAACCATGGACATTTACGGCCCGCTCGCCCGCCGCGTCGGTCTTTACCAGATTGCTGCCGAGATGGAGGACCTGGCCTTCCAGGAGCTCAATCCAGAAGCGCGTCGTGCCATTCTGTATCGTCAGGACGAACTTGCGCTCGAAAATGCCGATGATCTTGAGCGTATCCGGGGTGACCTTGAGCAATTGATGGAGGTTTCCGGAATTCCTTGCCGCATCAAGGGGCGTCGGAAACAACCTTATTCGCTATGGCGCAAGCTTGAGAAGAAATCGATTTCCTTTCGGGATGTCGCTGACTTGTTCGCTTTTCGCGTGATCGTGGAGAGTGTTGAGGATTGCTACCGGGTTCTGGGAGAAATCCACAGACTCTGGGCCTGCATCCCTGACCGTTTCCGTGACTATATCTCCGTGCCCAAGCCGAACGGTTATGCCAGCCTGCACACAACCGTACGCGCTTCCGGCAACCGGCGTGTCGAACTCCAGATACGCACTGAAGAGATGGACCGCACCGCCGAGTTCGGCGTGGCTGCGCATTGGGGCTACAAGAACCGCGCCTACGGCTTTGACATCGATTCGGCGCGTGCTGCCGGTCTTGACCCTGCCGCCAATCTCGAAGCCTTCGCAGAATTGCTTCAGGATGGCGGCGATCCGAGCGAGTTCATGGAGCACGCCAAGCTCGAAATGTATCGCGAGCACGTCTTTGCTTTCTCTCCGAAGGGCAAGTTGATCATCCTGCCAGCCGGCGCCATGCCGTTGGACTTTGCCTATGCGGTGCACTCGGCGGTGGGTGACACATGTGTTGGCGCCAAGATCAATGGCGAGGTGAAGCCGTTACGCCGCCCGCTGAAAAATGGAGACGTTGTCGAGATCATCCGGGGCAAAGCGCCTCACGCCATTCATGGCTGGGAAGCGCTGGCGATCACCGGGCGCGCGCGCTCTGCGATGCGCAAGCTGGTGCGCGACAAGGAAACAACAGAGTTCCGGCGCCTCGGTCAGGGGCTGATCAATATGGCGCTGCGACGGGCAGGTATTGATCCGGTTGATGTAAAGATGAACCATACGGCCCGCCTCGCCGGTTTTGAGGATATGGAAGACATGTCCGAAGCGCTGGGGCGCGGTCGAATTTCGTCAAACGATGTGATCCAGGCGGCCTTTCCGGGTTACCGGCCGGAACGCGAGGACGATCCCACGAAGGTCCGCATGGACAGTGAGCATACGCCGCTCATGGTATCCGGCACTGAGCTGTCACCGGGCGTGACGCTTCATCTCGGAAATTGCTGCTGCCCGTTGCCTGGGGACCGTATCATGGGGGTTCATGAACCGGGCAAGGGCATTGTGGTCCATGTCGCGAGTTGTCCAAAGCTCGCCGAATATGACGATAAACCCGAGCTCTGGGTGGACCTGCGCTGGACCGAACTGGCGCGCACGGGCGCGGTGGCAATTGGGCGAATTCGTATCAATGCCTCCAATGAGCGCGGCGTACTGGCCAAGCTCTGCGCTGCTGTGGCACAGGCCAGCGGCAACATCACAGCCATACATACGGTAGACCGCCACGAGGACTTCACGGAAATCTTGATGGAAATTGAGGTTGAAGACCTCAAGCGTCTGACGCAGATACTGGCCGCGCTCCGGTCGATCGCTGTGGTCGACAGAGCTGTGCGCGACCAGGAGGGCGAAGATGACGAATGATGATGTGCTGAATGTATTCCGCGAGGCCGGGGCTTTGTTGGAGGGGCATTTCATTTTGTCGTCTGGTCGTCGCAGTCCTGTTTTCCTGCAGAAGGCCCTCGTTTTTTCCCAGCCCACGCTCTCCGAAAAATTGTGCAAGGCCCTTGCGGCGAAGCTGACTGCCGAATTCGGCAAGATTGATGTTGTGGCTGGGCCAGCTGTTGGCGGCATCATTCCGGGCTATGAATTGGCGCGCCAGCTTGGCGCACGGTCGATCTTTGCCGAGCGGGTCGATGGCCAGCTTCAGTTCCGCCGGGGCTTCTCCATTGCCGAAGGCGAACGTGTGCTGATCGCGGAAGATATCGTCACGACGGGGCTGTCTTTTCGTGAAACCGTTGAAGCGCTGGATGCGCTGCCCGGCGAGGTCGTGGGTGGTGCCTGTATCATCGACCGGTCGAACGGCCGCGCTGATGTTGGCTGCAAGCTAATTTCGCTCGCGGCGGTCGATTTCCCAGACTATGACGCCAATGATTTGCCACCAGATCTTGCCGCGATGGAGGCCGTCAAGCCTGGCTCCAGGGGCCTCGCCTGATGGCAAGCCCGTTGCGCCTTGGTGTGAACATTGATCACGTTGCAACCATTCGCAATGCGCGCGGGGGGGATCATCCCGATCCGATGCGCGCGGCGCAGATTGCGGCTCAGGCAGGCGCAGACGGCATCACGATCCATTTGCGCGAGGACCGGCGCCACATTCGCGATGGGGATCTCGAAGCCATACGTGCGGCTTCCAGCCTTCCGATCAATCTCGAAATGGCTGCGACAGACGAGATGACGGAGATTGCCTGCAAGTTCCGTCCGCATGCAGCTTGTATAGTTCCTGAAAAGCGCGAAGAGCGTACGACCGAAGGCGGGCTCGATGTCGCGGGCCTGCATAACCAAATTGCGCCCGTTGTTCGCCGCCTCAATGAATCGGGTGCGCGGGTGTCACTCTTCATCGAACCCGACCCTGTTCAGATTGCAGTTGCGGAAGTGCTTCAGGCACCTGTGGTCGAACTCCATACGGGCAAGTACGCTGAGCTATGGATCGAAGGTGGTGCAGAGGCCGCGGCGCCAGAACTCGAACGGCTGAAGATCGCGGCGATAGAAGCGCGCAAGCGCGGTGTCGAACCGCATGCCGGACATGGCCTGACATTTGAAAACGTTGCTCCCGTGGCGGCAATCCACGAGATCGCAGAACTGAACATTGGTCACTTTCTTGTTGGTGAGGCCATCTTTATCGGTCTTGATGCTGCAATCCGGGAAATGCGTCGACTGATGGATGAGGCCCGCGCATGATCATTGGTATCGGGAATGATCTCTGCAATATCGAGCGTGTGGAAAAGACACTTGCCCGATTTGGTGAGCGGTTTGAGAAACGCGTGTTTACCGATGTCGAAATCGCGCTGGCGCGCCGCCGTCGCCTGACTGCTGAGACGTATGCCAAACGATTTGCGGCCAAAGAGGCGTGTGCAAAGGCGCTCGGTACGGGTGTGCCGCGTCGCGGCGTTCATTGGAAGCATCTCGGCGTTGTGAATTTGCCAACGGGCAAGCCAACTCTTGCGCTGACTGGCGGCGCGGCGGAGCGCCTCGCCACGATGATGCCCGCCGGCCATGAAGCGATTATTCACCTGACCATCACGGATGATTACCCCTGGGCTGAAGCCCAGGTCATCATCGAAGCTCTTCCGGTGACGCCAGCATGACACCAACAAGACCCAAACGCACGCGCCTCCGGTCGAAGGGAAAAGCGAGCCAGCCCTCACTGGCCGAAACGGATATCCGGACACTGGAGTCCATTCTTGGCCACAAATTCAAAAACCCGGAGACGCTAATCCGTGCGCTGACACATCCAAGCGCTGTAACTTCTGCGGAATCAGTCCGCCTGTCCAACCAGCGCCTCGAATTTCTGGGTGACCGGGTCCTGAACCTCGTGATCGCCGAACGCTTGATTGACCGACGCCGGATGGAGAGTGAGGGCGATCTGGCTCCGCGTCTCAACAGTCTTGTTCGCAAGGGGGCCTGCGCGGATGCCATGCGCCATCTTGGCGTTTCGGAATTCGTTATCATGTCGGATGGCGAGATAGCTGCCGGTGGGCGCGAACGGGAATCGACCCTTGGCGATGCCTGCGAAGCCATTATAGGCGCAATCTACCAGGATGCCGGGCTCTCCACCGCCCGGAAATTCATTGAGAAAGGTTGGGCGCCGCAATTCGAGGCGGCTCCGGCCCAGACCAAAGATCCCAAGACGCTGCTGCAGGAATGGGCCCAGGGACAGGGCCTGCCACTGCCGGATTATGACGTGCTGAGCCGGTCGGGACCGGACCATGAACCCACTTATGAGGTTGAAGTTAAAGTGGCCGACCGGGGTGCGGCTGTTGCCGCGGGGTCGTCAAAGCGCGATGCTGAGCGTAATGCTGCCGCCCTTCTCCTAGAAAGCCTGACCGGAACCCCATGACAGACACCCCCATCACCCATGCTGGATTTGCCGCCATTATCGGCGCGCCGAATGCGGGCAAGTCCACGCTGACCAATCGTCTGGTCGGCACTAAGGTGGCAATCGTCACGCACAAGGTGCAGACGACGCGCTTCCCGGTGCGCGGCGTCGCGCAGGTGGACGGCACGCAGATCGTGCTTGTGGACACTCCGGGTATCTTTGCGGCCAAGCGCCGGCTCGACCGCGCCATGGTCAAGGCGGCCTGGAGCGGCGCTGACGATGCGGACGCCATTGTGCACCTGATCGACGCTTCGGCCTGGGTCGCGGAGCGCGAAGGCAAGGTAGATGGTGCGCAGAAGAAATCTCTGGAAGATGACCGCCGGGTCATCGAGCAACTTCAGCAGATTGGCCGCAAAGCTTTCCTCGCCTTGAACAAGATTGATCTGTTTCCCCATGATCAGGTCCTGCCCATCATTGCGGAACTGAACGAGACGGGCGTCTATGAAGAGGTCTTCATGATCTCCGCCGAAAATGGCGAAGGCGTCGAAGCGCTGGAAAAGGCGCTCGCGAAACGGATGCCCGAAAGCCCGGCGCTCTACCCGCCGGACCAGATTGCCGACCTGCCGATGCGCCTGCTTGCCGCCGAAGTGACTCGGGAAAAGCTAATGCTGCGCCTGCACCAGGAACTGCCTTACCAGCTGATGGTCGAAACAGAGAGCTGGGAAGAGAAAAGGGATGGCTCCGTCCGTGTGCAACAGGTCGTGGTCGTCGGCCGCGACAATCACAAATCCATGGTGCTCGGCAAGGGCGGCGCAGCGATCAAGGATGTTGGTCGCAAGGCCCGCGAAGAACTCTCTGAAATGCTCGGTCGCAAAGTGCACCTCTTCCTGTTCGTGAAGGTGGATGAACGCTGGCAGGAACGCCGAGAGAGTTATCAGGGGCTTGGCCTGGAGTTCGATGTTTGAACTGGTCGGATGACGGCATAATCCTGGGCGCACGCCGCTTTGGAGAAGGTGGCCTCACCCTCGACGTTCTCACCCGCACGCGCGGGCGTAGGTCCGGTCTTGTCTATGGCGGTTCCTCGCGCAAGCGCCGCGCGCAATATGAAGCCGGAAATTCTGTTTCCCTCAGTTGGACCGGTCGCCTTGAAGAGGCTCTGGGCCGGTTTGATGTGGCCGAGGCCAGTCGGGAGCGAGCGGCGCGTGTATTGGACGATCCAGCTGCCCTCGCCGCCATTTCGGCTATTACCGCGATCCTGCGAGGCGGACTGGACGAAGGCGATGCAGCCGGTTCGGCACTGTTTGAGGCCACCGAGCTTCTGCTAGACCAGATTGAGGCGCAGGAAATCTGGCCGGCGCTCTATGTGCGCTGGGAACTGGGCCTGCTCTCCGCGCTGGGTTTCGGGCTTGATCTGGACGCATGCGCGTTGTCCGGCGCGAATGATGGCCTGACCCATGTATCTCCAAAGACCGGCCGGGCCGTGAGAGGGTCGGAGGCCGAGGAATATGTCGACCGCCTCCTTCGCCTGCCGCTCTTTCTTGTCGAATCCACGGCCCATGTTGCGCCGTCCGATATAGCCGATGGCTTGAAGCTCACCGGCTATTTTCTGGAAGAGCGTCTGTTTGGGGGGCTCAATCGGGGCGTTCCAGCAGAGCGCCTGCGACTGGTGGGCCGCATGCTGAAGCGGCCCTAGGCGCTCACACTTGGGCGTTGGCTGACCCGCGCATACCAGTTTCCGATGTGTTTCAGATCGGGGTTGAGGGGCTGGCCTACCTGACTGCCAAAAGCCAGGAAACAGAACAGCAGTATGTCAGCCAAGCCGAATGCCTTGCCTGCCACAAACTCACGGCCGTCAGCCATCTGTTCGTCCAAGAAGACGAGCCCATCCTGTGCGCAGGCTTTCAGGCCATCAGCAGCTTCCGGTAGGCAGCGCATCCGGTCCTGGAACATGGGCAGGCCCTCAGCGGCGCGGAAAGCTGTGGTCAGCGGCTCAACGATCTTGAGGTCCACCCACCGTGTCCAGCGGCGGTTCTGGGCGCGCGCTTCGGGTGTATCCCCCATCAGGCGGTCGCCGGGCTGGGTTTCGTCCAGATACTCGCAAATGGCAGTGATCTCGGTCAGGATGCTGCCATCATCAAGCTCAAGAGCGGGCAGCTGGCCAGCCGGGTTCTTGGTCGTATAGGGCGCCTGCCGGTTTTCTCCGGCCATCAGGTCGATGTCTTCCTTGGGCAGGTCGATGCCGCGTTCCGCCATGAACATGCGCACCACGTGCGGGTTCGGGCCTACGGAATTATACAATTTCATTCTGTTTCCTTCCCTCTTGTGGCGCTGACTGTTGCGCGGCGAGATAACGCGCGCAAGGGCTGTCATATTCAGAAGCCGTTCATTTTCTGATGTGTTAGGTGGCCGGTGAGGACTGGGGCGTTCCGTGCAAACGAAAAGGCTGATGCCATGAAGAAAACTGTTTTTGCCGTAACCGCCATTGCCACGCTTACTCTTGCGGGCTGCATTCACGTCGATGCCGACGAACACGGCCGCGACGCCATGTATGAAAATACCGAAACTGCGCTCCGCGTCTGCGGCGGCGAAGGTCGTGTGAAGGAAGTCAATGAAGACGG
>NZ_DEXB01000039.1:15559-65814 GCF_002366485.1 Hyphomonas sp. UBA3195 | reverse complement strand
GCCGCCGCGCCAAGCCGCTGCGCATGGTCGGCTATGAGGAAGAGATGGGGTGAGTTGAGAGGTTGTTTCGCTTCTCCGGCGCATGCCGGAGTCTCGTCCGGCTGGCTCCGCGTCGTTTCTGCAAGAGACCCCGGCCTGCACCGGGGATGCGGTTTGTGGGATAGAGACCACTCCTCCCCCGATGACCCCTGCGTAGGCAGGGGTCCATCTCGGAACGCCTCCCCATGTGCATGAGGCAGCTTCAGGAGATGGATACCTGCCTTCGCAGGTATCTTCGGAGCTGGGGATTTGCGCTCTCAATCTGTCTGACAGCTTCTTCCCCCATACTAAGCATCTGCCCTCACAGGAGCCGGATCAGGTACCGTTCTGGTTGTGGGGAGCAGGGTCAGGAGGATGCGGGTCGGAGCGACGGTCTGATGCGCGCCTAGGCAGGTCAGGCCAGGGTGAGCTTGCGAAGGCAGGTCGGGCTGTCGAGGAACAGAAATCGTGCCAGTGGCACGATTTCCCGAGACAGGCCTCATCCGGAGCCCTGCGCTTGGGCCTGCTTCGGGCAATCGCAGTGCGATTGCTTTTCCTCCGCAGCCGGTAACGAAGCCCCGGGACCATGGGCCCCCATGAGGGTGCTCGCCGAAACTCCTGTCCGGCGCGGCGGGCGGTAACGCTCCATTCCGTAGCCATTCCAAATCATCAGGCGGAGCGCCACGGCGCCCGCTGCGCCGACGGCTCTGTGAGGGGCCGGCTACGAGATACCCGGATGGTTCGCGCCAGTCCGGCTTTGACTGCTGCCCCCGCCCCCATCATCCTTCGACTTCGCTCAGGATGAGTTGGCTTTGTGCGGAAATCCTGACGCGCTCATGCTGAGCGAAGTCGAAGCACAGGCGCGGGGCTCCGCGGTCTAACGGCAAGAACCCCCAGCCTCCACCGGAGCGGCGGACATGTCGGCCGTGGGTCCCTAGACCCCCACGTCCAGCATCGCCTTGTAGGCCGGGCGCGCCTGCACTTTTTCCAGCCAGGCCCTGGTCGCGGGCAAGGCCTCCAGCGCGCCCATGGCCGCAGCGGACTGGACCTGGAACGCCATCAGGCAATCGGCGGCGGTGAAGCTGTCGCCGGCGAAATAGGCATGTTTGGCCAGGTGCCCCTCGATCGTCTTCATCGCCTTGGCCTGTTCGGCCTCCATGGAGGCGGCCAGCGGCGTGTCCAGCAAGCCCGCATTCATCAGGTAGAAGCGGAACAGGCCCGGCAGGAAGATCGCGCCCTCGGCGGCATGGACCCATTCCAGGTAGCGCGGGAAATCGGCCGAATCCGCGCGCGGGTGTAGCGTGTGGTCCGGGTCGTGCTTCGCCAGCAAATATTCGGCAATCGCGCCGGTCTCTGCGATCACCGTGCCGCCATCTTCCAGCAGGGGCGACTTGCCCATCGGGTGAATGGCGAGCAGCGCCGCCGGGGCCAGCCGGGTTTCCGGGTCGCGGCTATGGTGGACAATCTCGTGCGGCACGCCGAGTTCGAGCAGCAGCCAGACAATGCGCTGCGAGCGCGAGGCGTTGAGGTGGTGCAGTTTCAGGCTCATGGAGGACTCCCCTAGATGGATTCTTGGCGCGGCGGCTCTATCTTAGGCGCATGCAGGCCTTCGCAGAGCTTCTTGACCGACTAGTCCTAACGCCTTCGCGTAACGGCAAGCTACGCCTGATCGTATCCTATTTTCGCAGCGCCCCAGACCCCGACCGGGGCTATGCCCTCGGCGCGCTGACCGGCGACCTCGACCTGAAGAGCATCAAGCCCGCCGCGATCCGCGAACTGGTCACCGACCGGATGGACCCCGAACTGTTCCGCCTGTCCTATGACTATGTCGGCGACATGGCCGAAACCGTCAGCCTCGTCTGGCCGGGCGAGCGGCGCGCGAACCGCCCGCCGCCGCTAGCCGAGATTGTCGAAGCGCTGGACGGCGTGACACGGCCCGAGGCGCAGAGACTGGTCGCCAACTGGCTCGACGGGCTGGACCCGACCGGCCGCTGGGCGCTGCTCAAACTGATCACGGGCGGCCTGCGCATCGGCGTCTCCGCGCGGCTTGCCAAACTGGCGCTCGCGGATTTCGGCAGCGTGGACGTGACCGAGATCGAGGAGATCTGGCACGGCCTCGCCCCGCCTTATGACAGCCTGTTCGCCTGGCTCGAAGGCAAGACCGGTCGCCCCGAGCCGGATATTCGCGCACCCTTCCGGCCGGTCATGCTGGCGCACCCGCTGGTGCCGAAAGCCGAGCGCGATAATCCCGATGCGGTGGACCCGGCCCTGATCACAGCCGACGCCTTTGCCGCCGAATGGAAATATGACGGCATCCGTGTGCAGGCCAGCAGCGAAGGCGGCGTGCGGCGGATCTATACCCGCACGGGAGACGACATCTCCCATACTTTTCCGGATGTGCTGGCCGCGATGAGTTTTGAAGGAACGCTTGATGGCGAATTGCTGGTGCGCGGGGAGGATGGGCATAGCGTCGCGCCGTTCAATGAGTTGCAGCAGCGCCTGAACCGCAAGACCGTCTCGAAAAAGCAGATGGACGCGCGCCCGGCCTTCATCCGCGCCTATGACCTGTTGCAGGCTGGAGACGAGGATATCCGCCCCCTGAGCTTTCGCGAACGCCGGGAACGCCTGGAAGATTTCATCGCGAAAACGGCCAGCCCACGCTTTGACCTGTCGCCGCTCGTGCCCGTTACCGACCTGACGGCGCTGGACGCGCACCGCATGGAGCCCCCTGCCCCGGAAATCGAGGGGCTGATGCTGAAACGCTGGGACAGCCCCTATGTGCCCGGCCGCGTCAAGGGGCATTGGTATAAATGGAAGCGAGACCCCTGGCTCGTCGATGCGGTCTTGCTGTATGCGCAACGCGGCCACGGCCGCCGCTCCAGTTTCTATTCCGATTTCACCTTCGCCGTCTGGCGCGATGAAGACGGCGAGGATCGGCTGACGCCCGTTGGCAAGGCCTATTTCGGTTTTACCGACGAGGAGCTGAAACAGCTCGACAAATTCGTCCGTGACAACACGGTCGAGCGTTTCGGACCTGTGCGCTCCGTGACGCCATCACTTGTTCTGGAAGTGGCCTTTGAAGGCCTGCAGCGCTCGGCCCGTCACAAATCCGGCATCGCCATGCGCTTTCCGCGTATCAACCGCATCCGCTGGGACAAGCCCGCAAACGAGGCGGACCGTTTGGAGACTCTAGAGGCAATGCTGCAAGAATAAAAAAGGCCGGATGACATGCACCCGGCCCTTTCGAAACATAGTGAAACCGAAAGTCCTTAAACGGACTCTTTCAGTTCCTTGGAGACGCGGAAAGCAACTTTCTTCGACGCCTTGATCTTGATGGATTCACCCGTTGCCGGGTTGCGGCCCATGCGTGCCGGGCGCTTGCGCACTTCCAGCGTGCCGAGACCGTTCAGACGGAAACGTTCGCCTTTCTTCAGGCGCTTGGTGATCCGATCAGCCAGGTCGGAGAAGATTTCTTCCGACTGCTTCTTGGTCAGACCATGAGCCTCAGCCATTTCTGCCGACAGCTGGCGCATCGTCACCGTGGTTGGCGTCTTTGCAGCCGTCGCCTTTGGGGCGGCTTTCGGCGCAGCTGCCTTGCGAGCAACTGGCTTCTTCGCAGCGGCCGTCTTGGCAGCAGGCTTCTTGGTGGCCGTCTTGGCCGTGGTGGTCGCCTTCTTGGCGGCCGGTTTTGCAGGGGCCTTCTTGGCCGCAGGTGTCCTTGCCATAAGCAAATTCCTCTTGTGAGTCTCCGCAGAGATCGGGGCGTATAACGTGAAAACGCCAGCCTGCATCCCACTTTTTTCACACGCCGCGGATTTGCCCCATTTGAAATTCAGCTCATATGGAAAACATGAAAACATTTTTGCCCCTGATCGTGATTCTTCTCGGCGTGCTTCAGCCCCTGTCCGGCGCGCTCGCGCCTGCACTGGGCATTGGCACACCGATTGGAAACGCCACTCGTGACATGACGCTTCCGGAACAGCCCTTGCCGGCGTTCTTTTCACTCTGGAGCGTGATTTTCCTCGCCTATTTGCTGTTCGGCATTTCCTACTGGCGTGCCCGCGAGCCCTGGATGGAGCGAATTGCGGTACCCCTTGCCTGGGCTGGTGCGTTCAACATCGTCTGGATGATCAGTGCGCAGCTGATCGCGTCTCAACCCCTGGATTTCCTGCTCCTTTTTCCAATCGCCATTGCCGTATGGACGGCAGCATTTCGCATGGACCGTTTGCGTGAAACTGGCTGGAGTCCCAAGAAAGCTCTCGCAGATCTTACCGCCGCCATGCTGTCTGGCTGGATTACCGTCGCCATCGCGATCTCTGTTCCCTTGACCCTGCGCAGCTTCTCGAGCCTCGGGGCGACTGATTTTCCGTGGCAAATGCTCTGGATCACGCTGGTGACCGCCAGCATTTCGGCGTGGATGTTCGCCCGCTATGTCAGCCGCAGTTGGTGGTACTTCATTGCCCTGGGCTGGGGCATGATCGGGATCGTCCTGAACAATTGGTATGTGACGGAGATGAACTGGCTCGCCATTATCAGCGCAGGGGTGCTTACTCTCATTCTCTGCTTGCGCCTCTTTCGGGGTGCCGACGGATCAGTCATACCCGCCTGAGCAAACTGGACAAGCGGCGCAAACTGACGCTCTTTTGCCCATAGAAACAACGAGCCCGGCCACTTTATGGATTTCACGACAATCGCCCTGCCCGATATCGACACCACTGACTGGCCTGTCTGGTTGGCAAGTTCTTGGCCATTCATGGAGAAGTGGGGCGCCGTTGTCCTGGCCTGTATCCTGATCTGGTTTCTTTCGGGCATGGTCAAACGCATCATTACCGCCTTTGGGAAGCGCGTGACCGCCAAGGACAAATCATTCGAGGGATCGAGTTGGGATATTGCCAGTTCAGTCTCTCGCGTTTTCGCTTTGATTTTCATGTCTCCCCTGCCCCTTGGGCTCGCGGGCTATGACTGGGAAGCGATCATAGACAAGCGCGGACCAGGCGCCTTCGCTGCGGTCGCAATCCTGATCATTGCGGTGACCTTCGCGAACTGGGTTGCCCGATCAATGCGGAAAATGGGCAATCAGGCTCATATGCGTCACGGGGCCGATGATACGCTGTTTGCCTTTTCCGCTTCGCTCCTGAAATATCTGATCTTCGCCGTTGCGATCGTATTGGCACTGACCCAACTCGGCTTCCCGACGGCATCGTTGGCGGCGCTGCTGGGCGGCGCAGCGTTGGCCATTGGCCTCGCGCTTCAGGACACGCTGAAGGCGGTTGCGGCCGGAGTCATGTTGGCCATTTTCAGGCCGTTCCGAATTGGTGATTTCGTCACCCTGGCAGGCATGGACGGCGAAATCACTGACATCACACCCTTCCGAACGACGTTCAAGCAAATCGACAACAAGATCGTCTCGGTCACCAATGACAAGGTCTGGGGCGATCCGCTGGTCAATCACACACGCCAGACACGTCGTCGCTTCGATCTCTACTTTGACATTTCCTATGACGACAATATGGATCATGCGCTCAAAACCCTGCTGGACACGACGAATGAGCATCCGCGTATTCTGGCCAAGGATGAAACCTGGGTCGGCGTGCATACGCTTGCTGATTGGAGCGTTCGGCTGCGCCTGCGCGCTTTTGTGGCGACGCCCGAATTCGTTCAGGTCCGCGCCGACATCACAAAGGCCGTCAAGGAAGCCTTTGATCGCGAAGGGATCACCATCCCCTTCCCGCATCAGGTCAACATGGCTTACCGGCCACCTGCTGAGTCGAGACCGGAACACGCGTCACAATCAGACATTACAGAGACTGAAGACTAGCCTGCCCTGACAGTAAAAAGGAGACCTCCATGCCTGAAGAGCTGACTGCAGCCGCGCTCTGGAGCGAATACAGCCCCTTCATCATTTCATTCGGCGTGAAAGTACTTGGCGCTTTGCTGGTCCTGATTATCGGTCTGCGCATCGCCGGCTGGTTGGCGGGCCTCGTTCGTAGCGCAGCGCTGAAGCGCGAAGGTATTGACGATACGCTCGGCAATTTCTTTGCCTCTCTTGTCCGGTGGGCCATCACGGCTGCTGTGCTGATTGCCGTGCTGCAGGTCTTCGGGGTTCAGGCCACCAGCTTCGTCGCCGTACTCGGCGCGCTGACCCTTGCCATTGGCCTGTCCATGCAGGGCGCCCTCGGCAATATCGCGTCAGGCGTCATGATCATGTTGTTTCGCCCCTACAAGCTCGGCGACTATATCGAGGCCGCTGGCGTTGCCGGCACCGTTAAAGACATCAATCTGTTCCAGACTGTCCTGGCCACAGTCGACAATGTGAAAGTCCTCGTGCCAAACAGTCAGGCCATTGATGGCGTCATCGAGAACTATTCCGGATACGATACCCGCCGCGCCGATGTGACCTTTGGCATCGACTATGATGACGACATGGACAAGGCCATCGCCGTCATCAAACAGGTGATTGAAGCAGATGACCGTATCTTCAGGGATCCGGAACCCTTCGTGAAGGTTGTTAATCTTGGAGACAGTTCGGTCGACATTGCCACACGCAGCTGGGTGAAAGCGGCCGATGTCTGGGACGTCAAATTCCACCTCATGAAGGCAGTCAAGGAAGCCTTTGACCGGGAAGGCATCTCGATACCCTATCCGCACCAGGTTGAAATCCAGAAGCAGGCGGCCAACGACTAACAGGCCCCACCATATACTATGTCGACAGATCCCAACTCAGAACTACCGGAAGTGACAGTTGAGCCGGTGCCGGAGCCTCTGCCGCCCCGCGCACCGGTCAAAGCGCCTCCACGCTCCTTGCTCGCGCGATTGTTCGGCATCTCGGTCTGGGGATCGCTGAAGCTGCTCGGCCTTTGCATTCTGGTCGGCTTCTTCGTGCTGGCGTCCCAGTTCAATCCGTCCAATCCGGACGTCGACATGGGCGCGGCCATCGCAAATGTTGCAAGCACGACCACGGCGGCGCTTGGCTGGGCAGTGCGCAATTTCTGGAAACCAGCCCTGGCGGGTGCGGCGGTGGTGATCCCTATATGGGTCCTGTGGCGACTCGTCAGTCTGCCATTCCGGAAGTAGATTCAACCGGCGCCCAATGCTGCGTCTGGCAGATCGGGCCGATGCAGCCCTTCACTTCCAGTACACCATCGGCCAGCAATTTGATCTTGGACCCGTAGGTCTTGCCTTCCTTCGGATTGTATATCGTGCCGCCTGTCCAGCCTTTGGCTTTTTGCTTGAACCCTTCAAGCATAGTCAGGCCAAGGATTTTTGCGCCCTTGGCATCGGTCGCCGTTTCGGGGGTCGCGTCGCCAGACACACTCGCCGGATCGATCCAGACGATGACGCCGCAAGGCGTTCCGTCCCCGCAATCGGAAATCCGGATGTGGGAATTTTCTTCCTGCGTCACAAAAGTGCCGAAAACGTCGAGCGGCCCCGCCCGGGCTGTACCCGCAGCAAATGCCGCGACGGCAACGATAGCCAATGCACGATTCATGGGTGCCTCCCCGCTCAACCGACTTATACTCCTATCAGAAAAACAAACCGGGAGGAATTCAATGGACATGACAAAACTAATGTTTCGCGACGGCCTGATGGCCGGGGAACGCATTCTGGTAACAGGCGGCGGCACGGGACTCGGCAAGGAAATGGCCGAAGGTTTCCTGAAGCTTGGCGCGGAAGTGCATATCTGCGGACGGCGTGGACAGGTCTGCGAAGACACCGCAGGTGAACTGATGGACAAGCATGGCGGCAAGGTCGTGCCACATGCCTGCGACATCCGCGTGGCGGAAGCCATCACCGACATGAATGATCATATCTGGGCCAAGCACGGCGCGCTGACCGGCCTCATCAACAATGCCGCTGGCAATTTCATCAGCCGGACCGAAGATCTCTCAATCCGGGGCTTCGATGCGATTTCCAATATCGTATTCCGCGGCACCTTCTACATGACCCACGACATCGGCAAACGCTGGATCAAGGAGGGTCAAAAGGGCAGCGTCTGTTCAATCCTGACGACTTGGGTCTGGAATGGTGGGCCATTCGTGGTGCCGTCGGCCATGTCAAAGGCAGCCGTCAACACGATGACGCAGAGCCTCGCCGTGGAATGGGGGCGCTACGGCCTCCGTTTCAACGCCATTGCGCCGGGCCCCTTCCCGACGGAAGGTATGTCGAAGCGGCTGGCTCCGGATGCCGAAGGCGCCAAGCGCATGGATTCCGGCGCCGCCAATCCGATGGGCCGCGTTGGCGAGATGCATGAACTGGTGAACTTGGCCGTGTTCCTGATGGCGTCTGGCGCGGAATATGTGAATGGACAAACCATCGCGATCGACGGAGCGATGTACAATGCATCCGGTGGAAACTTCGCTCAACTGACGGCGTGGGGCGACGCCGAATGGCAAGCCGCCCGAGACGCGATTGAAGCCACCAATGCACAAGACAAGGCCAAGCGCACCGTTTGACGCCTTTCAGGCTGGACAGTCGCGCACGCAACACTAGGCTTCGGGCACGCAATCGCCGCCCGGAGCCTCACGCCTCATGACGACCCGATCTAAAGAACATGCCCTCGGCATTACCGCATTGGGGGAACGCCTGTCCGGAGTTTCGGGTCGCCATGAGGGCGTCGTCATTGGCCTGACTGGCTCGGTTGCCTCGGGCAAGACGACTCTGGCCAACCAGGTTGCTGCAGTCCTGGCCGAGGCACATGCGGTGGAAACCGTGTCGACGGACGGGTTTCTCTATCCGAACACAATCCTGGAAGAACGCGGCCTGACACTCCGCAAGGGCTTTCCAGAAACTTACAATGCCGAGGCATTGGGTGACGCAATCGCCGCCCTCTCAACCGGCACAGCCGACTTTCCCGGCTATAGCCATGTCACCTACGACGTCGACCCGGGCATGACGCGAACCATTGCACAGCCCGATATACTGATCCTCGAAGGCCTTGGCTTCCAGCCATTGTCGCCGCCTCCGCGTCCTGCGCGGGAGCCGGACTATCTTGTGTATCTCGATGCATCAGAAGACGACTTGCTGACTTGGTATACGGAACGCTTCCATCGCCTCTGGCGCGCGGCAGAGACTGACCCGAGTTCTTTTTATGCAAACTTTCTTCACATGACGGAACCTGAACTTCTCGAGTTTGCAAAATCCGTCTGGGACCGCATCAATCTGCCCAATTTGCGCGACCATATCGCGCCGCTGAAGCAAACAGCCGACATTGTCGTCCTGAAAGATTCCGATCATGCCATACGCATCACGCATGACAGGATCGGCTAGTCTGCCCTGACTATAATCTCCAGGAACTCCAAAGTTTCCGGTGCTGTCCAAGCTTCGGTTGCTTTCGTATCTCCGCCCTGAAACATGGCGTAGGGAATTCCGCCCGGCGCGAACACAATATTTGTAGGCAAACTAAGCTTCGATTTCGATTGGCCGCTCGCAGCCAGAAGTGACTCCAGACCCTCACCCTCTGCAATCAGCGGCTCAAGATGATCGACATTGCGGTCACTAAAGAGGGCGCGGATAGAGTCCCTTGAATCTGTCTGAGTCGGGTCAGTATTCACAGCAATCAGCGTGACGCCCCTCTTAGCATATAAAGGCGCTGCCTCTCCCATTTCCGGTAACTCATGTACACAGGGCGCGCACCAACTCGCCCAATAGTTCAGGATGACCCACCCATTTTTGGCAGCGTCCAGTGCTGCGCCCACGTCTCCGCTGACGTCTTCCGGCCAATGAACCTCGTCGTCGGGCAGGTAGAGCTGCCCAAGTGGAACCGATGTCATCCCTTCTGGTAGAACAAGACTTTCCTGGCTCGACTGCTCAGCCTCCAGACGAGCCAAAGCTTCCTTCATGAGCTCGTAATTCTTGATCTCGGATAGCAAATAGTCTGGATCGCGATGCTTCTGCCGGAGTTCGTCAGGCAAGGAGGACAGATCGAATGAATTGCCGTCAGTCTCAGATGACGAGACAAAGTATGGCCCGGCATATAAACCCGTTCCAAATCCTACTGTCAGTGCGAACGCAACAGTTACCCAGACTCTTTGACCCATGCGACCCCCTTTGGTAATACTATTACAAACTACCAAAGGGGGATGAGTCATACAACCATTGGGATATTATCAGTTCGGCGTGATCAGGTATTTCTCGCCAGTCGCCTTGGCGTCATAGGCTTTCAGCGTTTCAAGGTTAAGCGCCTCAGCGAGCGAGATGCGCTTGGTGTAATGGCTGGCGAACGTGGTCGTCAGCTCATCCATCACACGCTTGTACATGCGGGCGCGGACTTCCTTGCCGGCCTTTTGCAGGAATGGCGTCAGCAGATATCCGCTAAGGTTCCACGCAAACCCTACGCCCGGAGGCACTTGGGTCGGTGACATGTCGAGCCGGCCATAGATAAAGACCTGCGTCTGCTGGCCGGAGCCATAACGCGAGTATTCCTTCATCTTGCGGCTGGCGGCCGCCTCCATCGCAATGAGCAATTGTCCGGCGAGCGGTCCGCCGCCAATCGCATCAAAGCCGAGCGTCGCACCGGTTTCCATCAGCGCCGCGATCAAGTCTTCCATAAAGGTTGGCGACGTAGAATTGACGATATGTTTGGCGCCGATATCACGCAGGATTTCGGCCTGCTCTTCCTTGCGGACGATGTTCACCAGCGGCACGCCATCCTTGATACAGATCTTATTCAGCATCTGGCCGAGATTGGATGCAGCGGCCGTATGCACGAGGGATTCATGACCCATTTCGCGCATGGTCTCGACGAAAGACAGTGCCGTAAGCGGATTCACATAGCAGGACGCGCCCTGCTCGGCCGTGGCACCTTCCGGCAATTCCATGACCTGACCGACATTCAGCATGCGGTATTCGGAATAGAATTCGCCGCCAAGTCCCGTAACGCGCTTGCCGAGCAAGGCTTGCGCCGCTTCGGACTCGCCTGCGGCGACAACCGTACCGGCACCTTCATTTCCGACACCCAGTGACTGACCGATCCGGGCCTGCATCGCACGCAAACCAGCTTCGGGTACTTTTGCCGTGATGACTGGGCGATCCGCCGTGCCACTCTGAACCGCCGTGCGAATATCTCCTGCACCAATCAACAGGCCGAGATCGGATGGATTGATCGGGGTTGCCTCGACCTTGATGATCACATCGCCGGGTCCGGGCGTTGGTAGGTCTACCTCAACCAGGGACAGTTCAAGTTCGCCTTCCGGCTTGATCAGCGAGCGTAGTTGCAGGCCTTTTTCAGGGAGTGTCGACATATCTTCGTTTCCTCTTTTATTTTCTATTCAGGGCTTGATGACCACTTTGCCCACAACCTCGCGATCAGTGAGCAAGCGGTAGGCTTCCCGCCAGTTTTCCAATGGAAGCTCGGCATGGATACGCGGCCGGGTCTTGCCCTCTGCTGCCCATTTCCAAATTGCTTCCATATTCTCCTTGCCGCGCTCCGGAAAGCGACGGCCATACTCCCCGGCCCGTACGCCGACCACGGAGAACCCCTTTATCAGGGGCATGTTCGCTTTGACTTCCGGGATGCGCCCGGACGTGAACCCGACCACGAGCAAACGTCCATCAAATGCGATACAGCGAACGCTCTCGTCAAACACATCGCCGCCAACCGGGTCGAAGATGACATCTGCTCCGCGCCCGCCTGTGAGCGTTTTCACCTTGTCGCGAAAGCCTTGCGCCGCGTTGATGGCATAGTCTGCTCCATGCGCGATGACCTTGTCCAATTTGGCGTCTGATGCAGACGTCGCAATCACGGTTGCGCCGAGCAGCTTTCCGACATCGACGGCCGCCATACCCACGCCGCCGCTTGCGCCGTGCACGAGCAATGTCTCACCGGGCTGCAAATTGGCCCGCCGCACGAGCGCGACATAGGCGGTCAGATAGGCTGCAGGATAGGCTGCCGCCTCCGCAAATCCCATATTGTCCGGCACAAGAGACAGGCTGGCGGCGGGCAGCAACGCAAATTCTGCGAAGGCTCCAGTCTTGTTGCCGCCGACCACCCGGTCACCCGGTGAAAACGCGGAGACGCCCTCTCCAACGGCTTCGACGATTCCGGCGCATTCCATGCCCTGGGTGAAGGGCAACTCCGGTTTCATCTGGTACCGGCCCTGACTCATCAGCAGGTCTGGGAAGTTCACGCTGGCTGCCTTTACGCGCACCAGCACTTCCCCTTCCCCGACCACGGGCACTGGAACATCCTGAACCGACAGTCCAGAAAAATCGTCCGTCACCGTATTACAGACGAGGGCCTTCATAATTTTGAGACGAGGTCTTTCACCATGTTGGCGATTTCCAGACATGCCTTGCGAGAGCCCGGCGAGAAACCGGAAAAGGCCGTGAAGGCATGAGGTAGCGTATCATAGCGCTTGTGAGTGACCTTCACGCCCGCACTTTTGAGGCGCTTGGCATAGTCATCGCCCTCATCGCACAATGGATCATGCCCCGCCGTAATGATGATCGCTGGGGGCAACCCTTCCAGCTCGGCGGTCTGCCCCGGCGACAGGAGCGGATCGGACATGTCGAAATCGTCCGGCAGGTATTGCTCCATGAACCAGTTCATCGTGTCTGTGCTGAGAGAGAAGGTTTCTCCGAACTCGGTGCGCGACGGGAATTCCTCGACCATGTCCACGGCCGGATAGATCAGCAATTGATAGACGGGCAGTGGCTTGTGTTCGCGTTGCATCTCCTGAGAGATGATGGCCGAGAAATTGCCACCCATACTGTCCCCGCCCACGGCCGCCATGCCTTCGGGCGCACCATACTTGCCAGCATTGCGCACGCCCCATTCATACGCGGCGATACAGTCATCGATACCAGCCGGAAACTTGTGCTGTGGGGCCAACCGATAGTCGACCGACAGGACCGGGCCTTTGGTGACGGAAGCAAGGATCGAGCACCATGCATTGCAGGTTTCAAGGTCGCCAACCACGCCGCCGCCCATATGATAATAGACCAGCAATGGCACAGAGGAATCCTGGCCGGATGGCTTGTAGAGGCGCACCGGAATTTCGTTACGGTCGGGCCCGGGAATGGTAAAATTCTCCGTCGTCACGCCAGGCTCCAGCGGAGCTTCCAACATGGCGAGCTGCTCTTTCACAGCCGCCTGCACGACTTCCGGTTCCAGGGTCGACATCGGCGGTGCGTTGCGGCCATTCCATGCAACCAGTTGCAATTGCGGCTCGAGGACGCGGCCCCGCACTTCGACCGGCTTACCGCCGGCCATGCGCACCAGCAGGCCGTCCGGCAGTTTGAAGATGAATTTGGTGATTATCTGCTGCAGGCTCATGGTCGCCTCCCGTCCTGTCTTGTTGACAAAAAGCTTAGCCTTGCAAGCGCGTCCGCGCCAAGAGGCGTTTCTCCTTACTTCGCGGCAATCTCTCGCACGCCCGCCAGCAGCAAGGCCGTCGCGAATTCCGTCGCACCGTCAACATCTACCGGGCGGCGCAGCAACATGTGCTCACCCATTTCACGGGCAATTCCGATGGCCGCCGCCGTCAGATAGGCTGTGTCGATCTTGGGGCCGCCCTCGCCGGACAGGACATGTTCCAGATCGGCGCGGATTTCTTCTGCCACGGCCAGCATTTCGGGCGTATCGACCCGCACCCCGATCAGGGCCAGATGCGGCGCGCCATTGCGGATCGGTTCTTCATTCTCGGTCGCGATGAAACCGAAATAGGCCCGATAGGCATCATGGACATAGGTTTCAAAGTCCGTGGCATAGGCGCGAACATCCTGCAGGCGTGAACGGAAGCGATGCGTGGAATCTTCGGCAATCGCTTCGAACACCTCTTCTTTCGACTTGAAGTAGTTGTAGAAGGTGCCGGCGGCGAGTTCGGTTTCCCGGATAATGTCGCGTACCGTCGTGGCCTCGAAGCCGATCCGCGCAAACACGCGGCGCCCCGCCTGCAGGATGGCCCGTCGGTTGGCAGCCTTGGATCTGGCCCGCTTTCCGGTTGAACCGGCCAGTGTCTTTACGATGGAGCTCATACACGCCTTTCCTGAGGGAAGCCCCACATCATGACCAAGGCGTCATCACCCGTCAACTTTTTACGCTGTTGACGGGAATTCTTTCATAAGCGCATGGCTAGCCCTGTCCAGTTTGCGTTGGCGCATGGCCGACACGATCACGCCGAACACGACGCGCAGGAAGATCAAGAAGACGACCCCCAGAAGCGGCTCGTTCGTCGCAATCGCGAATACGGCCCCAAGGATGATGGCCACGTGCAGGGTCACAATCCGACCATAGGGTGCGAACATTTCAACAATCGGCTGGGTTTCCCGGAACTCGCCTTTCATAAGAAAGTCTGTGAAGTAGATCACCAGATTGATCGCAATGATCGCAGCAACAAACCAGACCATCCCCTGCCCCGAACTCAACGCCCAATAGACCAATCCCGGCATACCGGAGCTGCCAGTGGTAGATCCGCTCGTCGCGAGTGCCTGGATGAAAACGCCGTGACCAAAACAGAACATGCCATAATGGAGTGTAAAGAATGGCACGATGAAGAGCACGGTAAACAGGTTCACGATGTTCCCGGCGAGCGTTGCAACCATGCGCAATACGGTAAACATGCCAATGACAAGGTTTTCCAGCCAGTAGAGCGCCACAAGCGGCGTTGCGCCCCAGCCGAAAACGAGCACCGCAAGGATCGGCAACAAGTCCACCAAGAGAACAGCCACCGCGATCGGATCGCGATAGGTTCGCGCAATCAGGTCAGGATCAAGGAAAGACTTCACTCGATCTCCAGATTGGGCACCAAATTCGGCATGGGGTCACTGGTTGGCTCGTAGCGAAAGGTGTGACCGGGTACCCAGCCATCACGAGTCTCGAATTCTGATTCCGACACCAGTGCGCCGTCTTCAGTCATGCGACCGGTCGAGCGCACGCCAATAATATCGCTCAGGCCGGTCACCTCTTCATACGCGGTCCAGCTGTTATCTTCATTGAGCGTGAAGCTGCCCGATGTCCGGAAGCCGGCACTGGTAATGTAGACATAGTCGAGCTTCTCCGACTTCTGGTTCTTCTGGACGTAAGTCAAACCGCCATAAGAGCCATCCGCCAGCACGTGTCGATTGACCAGAACCGAACCGCCCAGATCCCAGTTCCATTCGGAATAATCAGCCGGCTGGCCGCGCTCTGCGTCTGCCTGACTTGGTTCGCCGTACCAGCGCGTGCCCACCAAATCTGCCAGCATACCGAAATCCGCCGCGAAAGCGCTTTCCTCACTAATAGGTACGCTGGTCGAAACCGACTCTCCGTCTGGCATGGGCCCTGTCGTACATGCCCCGAGCATGAACGTCGACACGATGCCCGCGATCCAAAACCCCCTCATATCGTCCTCCCAGTCCCTAATAGGCCTGAGCATACTCATAAGGTGGAAATGAAAAAGGGTCACGCGGCATGAGGCCTTTGGAACCGCGCGGGTTCCTGTAGTCGCCTGTCAGGATTTCGAAGTGGATATGAATGGCGGTCGCATTGCCGCTGGCCCCCATGAAGCCAACGGGCTGACCGAAACCAATTGTTGCGCCCTTGGTAACGCCCGGCTGGATATAGGCGAGGTGAGCGTAACGCGTGTAAACGCCCTTGCCATGATCGATCAGCACCATGTTGCCATACCCTGTCGAGACACGGGACTCGATGATTTTGCCCGGTGCACTGGCGTAAATCGTCCCCGCCGGGCGAGACTGCAGGTCGATACCATCGTGTCGCCTGCCAAAGCGCTGGCCAAAGCCTGACGTGAGACAGACATCATTTGCCGGCGCGGCGGCAAGCGGTATGCCGTTCACCACCACGATCGGCTTGTAGTTCACGACCCAGCCATCCTTGTCCACGATCGGCGAATTGGAGACCCGGATCCCGTAACAAGCTCGCAAATAGGCGTTCGGAGCGAAGGGTCCCTGCTCTGCCACAGTGCCCACGGGCGCCGCACCGACAGACGCGTCAGGGGTTTCTGCCGGCGGATAGTGTATCTTCACCGGCGCTGGCGACGCACAAGCAGCCAGCAACAAGGCGGCAGACAGGAAAGGCAATCGGGTCATGGGCCCTCTTTATACCCCCCGACCGGTTAACATCAGGCAACCACGCGCGCGCGCTTCGCCCCCTGTTCAATCTCTTTCTTCAGGTCTTTGCAATAAAGATTGAAATCGACCTGCATCCGATGGCGCGGACTGTCATAGAAATGACCAAGATGCTGCTGTTCATCTTCTTTTGTAATCCGCTCCATCTCCTGGATTTCAGGAAACGCATATTCGCCATTCAGCGCTGCGCCGACCAGTTTGGATTGTTGCTCGGCGAAGTTCACGAGCGTGGGCAAAGGCTGCGCCAGGCCGAGGAAAAAGATGGTTTCACGTCCCGGTTTCACCATACGCTTGTAAAGCGGGAACACGTTTTCCTTTGGGGTCAGATCGTCCTGCTTCAGGAACGGGAACGTCACATTGTAGCCTGTCGCCCAGACAATCGCATCGATCTTCTCCCGTGTCCCATCTGTGAAGACCACACCGTCTCCATCAAGACGTTCGATACCCGGCTTGGGGCATATGTCCCCACATCCGACACGCGTCAGGAATTCACCGGATACGGAGGGATGCCCATCGAGCGGCTCATGGTCCGGCTTTGGTAGTCCATAATCCTCCATCATGCCGATAGTCTTCTTGATCTTCTTGCGCGCCAACGCACGCCCAATCCCCGATGGCAACCAGCCTGGCAACACGGCCTTGTCGGCCGGCTGTCCATCCATGTATTTCGGCAAGACCCAGACACCTCGACGCATGGATATAAACAGGCGCTCGGTCAGGGGACGCTGGGAAAGCTCCGACGAGATATCCATGGCCGAATTCCCGCCGCCAACAATCATGGCGCGCTTGCCCCGGAAGTCATATGGCTCGAACGGATCCGTATAATTGTGCGAATGTACCTGATAACCATCGAACGACCCCGGATATTCCGGCATGCGCGGATCCCAGTGATGTCCGTTCGCCACGATAACGGCGTCATATTCGCGGCTTTCACCGGTTGATAGCGTCACTTTCCATCGATTGCCGGGCAAGTCCGCGACATCGGTCACCGCCGTGTTGAACGTGATTGTTTCGCGCAACCCAAAATGATCGACATAGTCGTGGAAGTATTGAAGCAGTTGGGAATGGTGGGGGAAATCCGGCCAATCCTCAGGAACCGGATAATCCTCAAAGGCAAGGCGCCACTTCGACGTATCGATATGGAGAGACTGATAGCAAGACGAAGCGCCGTTCGGGTTTTTGTAATACCAATTGCCGCCGATATTGTCCGACATCTCGAAACAATCATACGGGATGTCATAATCCTTCAGACGCTTGGCCATCGTGAAGCCGGAGCACCCTGCCCCAATGATACAAACCTTGGGCTTCGTCGCGCCATCAAATGCCATCTCATCTTCCTCCACATGAGCTCTTTGTTTTGCTCTATCGCCAATGATGTTATCCGGGCAGAACGACTCGTCAAACGAATGAGGACCATTATGAGCGATGACGCCGCGTCATCTCCCGCGCCTTGGGAGGTCATGAACGAAAACATAGACATGATCAGTGGCGGTATCCCGTGGGGACGCCGCATGGCGTTCCGGTTTACCCGTATTGAGAAAGGTCATGTCTGGGGCCTGCAGCCCTGGAAAGAACGCCTGGTGGGTGATCCGGACACCGGCGTGATTCATGGCGGCGTCCTGACCGCATTTCTTGACAATTTGTGCGGTACGGCCGCCAGCTCTGCCCTGCCCAAACCGCGTTTCGTGGCGACACTGGACTTGCGTCTCGACTATATGCGCCCGGCTGACAAGGGACGCGACATTATTGGCGAAGCCGAATGCTATCACGTGACGCGGAACATCTGCTTCACCCGCGCTTGGGCCTATCATGAGAGCCGCGACAAGGTGATTGCCACCGCCGCAGGTGCATTCGCCATCAACAAACCGCGCTCGGTTGACAGCATGAGGACGATGTAGTGGCGAATGACATGGATACGACTGAACAGACGCGCGCCGATGAAGTCCGAGCCTTCATTGCTCGCACCCCCCTCGCTCAGGAAATGGGCTTGAGATGCGAAGTCATGGGCGACGAAATGACAATGATCATGCCGTATCAGGAAAAGCTGATTGGCAATTTCATGATCAAGGCCATTCACGGCGGTGCCATCGCCGCCTTTCTGGAACTGACATCGCAGGCACAAGTGTTTCTGGTTACCGAGCATCTTGAGCGTCCGCCGCGGCCTATCAATCTGACGATCGACTATCTCCGCCAGGGCCACGCCAAAGACCTCTACGCCCGCGCAGAAATCACCAAGATGGGGCGGCGCATGTGTTCGGTCCGCGCAGAGGCGTGGCAGGATGAACGCGCCAAGCCGGTTACGACTCTGATGGCGCATTTCATGGTATCAGGGGACTAGAGCCCCGACTGAATGCAGGTGATCACATGAAACGAAGCTTGCTTGGACTTCTTGCGCTGGCTGGCTGCACATCAACCGGTCCAGTCGAACCAGGTCCGTCCGCGCACCCTTTAGCGTGGATTACAGGCTGTTGGATCAGCGAAAGCGGAACATCAAAGGAAGTCTGGTCAATTCCGGAAGCGGGCTACGTTTTCGGCTATGCGGTGACATTGGGTGATGGCGGCGTGAGCTTTTTTGAGCAGATGCGCATCAAACCCGGCCCGCTATACATGCTCAATGTCTATCCGGCGGGCGTTGGCCCGTCGAAATTCGTGGAAAGCCTGCAGGGGGACCAGTCCGTTACCTTCATCAACAGCGCACACGACTATCCGCAGCTAATTCACTACCAACGCGAGGGCGACGCTCTGAAAGCGCATATTGCGCTGGAAGACGGGTCCAACCGGCGAGACTTTTCCTATCAGGCCTGCAACGACTGACACCGGCCCTCAGCGCCTGTTTGGGCTTTTCTTCATGTTTTCGGCCTAGTGTGCACCCCTGGACGACGGGGAGTCAGCACGCGGTGCAACCTGAAAATACATCGCTACGCTCTCGGCTTTCGTCACTGCTGCCGATAGGGACTTTTCTGCTCATTGCCATAGGTCTGCTGGCTGGCGACGCCGTTAATGGCAGCACGGTTCAGGATATTGACGACATCGCCCGGCGGCTGCAAATCGCCGACCTGCTGCGCGATGGTGAGTGGCATGATTTGACGTGGCCCTTTCTGGCCATGCCGGAGCCGTACGTCTCACCTTGGTCGCGTCTGGTTGATCTACCATATGTGCTGGTCACTTGGCTATTCCAGCCCGCTCTTGGACAGGATGCGGCGTTCGAGATAGCTCGTTTTGTCGTTCCACTGCTCTGGCTCATCGCATATGCGTGGCTGGCCGTGCGGCTGATCCGGGAGATCCTTGGGGAGCAGCCAAGCCTGCCGCAGATTGGCGCTGCGGCGGTCGCCTCCCTGTTTGCCGTAATCGAGTTCATGCCAAACCGGGTCGACCATCACAATGTCCAGATCTTCCTGCTGCTCGCGCTCTGCCTCGGGATCGTATCGAATCATCGGTTTGCCGGCATTCTCATCGGCGTCGCGAGCGTCCTCTCCATCGCTGTCGGCCTCGAGTGCGCACCCTACATTGCGCTCGCCCTTGCAGGAGTAGCTATCCACGCAGCCCTCGCGCCAAATTCGACCATGGTAGCGAGGTTGAGCCTCACTGGATGGTCATTGTCGGCATTCACCCTGCCCGCCGGGCTGCTCCTGACCGGCGGGACACTTTTCCAGACGCAGTGCGATGCCCTGTCAGCCCCTTGGGCCAGCGCCTTGATAGCGGCTGGAGTCGTAGCTGCGGGCGCGCCTGTCATCTGGAAACGTCTTGGCCTGCACAGCCCGACCGCGCGACTAGGAGTGCTCGTGGCAGGTGCGCTTGTTGTTCTGGGCGTTCTGTGGACGGCGTTTCCCGAATGCCATGCAGGCCCCTACACCATGATCAATGAGACTGCCCATACTTACTGGATCTCGAATGTCATCCAGGAAAAGGGACCTGCAGGTGCCTTCGCACGTGGCGAGAACCTACTCGTGCTCATCTTCATGGTTCTACTGGCGCTCACACTCGGCGCATGGATGAACCCCAAGACTTACCGGTCTCCCGTTCTGATCCTACTGCTGATAGCTACGCTGGGCACACTGCTCACAGCCTGGCAAATGCGAAACTTCAAATTTCCCGCCGCGCTCCTGCCCCTCTTCCTCCCCCTGTTCATCGAGAGGGTAAGGGAGGATGGGGGCGCACGAAGAGCCATCGCGGTCTTGTTGCCGCCCGCGCTCCTGCTGGCCAGCTTCGCCCTGCTCGTCAAACCAACAGGCCGGGCGCTCACCTTGATCGATTACATGGAGGGCGATGCATGCCGGGATGCCGATCTCTCCAGCCTGGAGACGTTACCGGCCTCTAGGATCATGGCACCGCTCGGCCTGTCTCTCACGCTGGCGGAATACATCTCCGACACAGGCTCCCCACACAAGATTGCCGCGATGCCGTTTCACAGAGCCTCCCCAGGCATCGAACGCGTCTTCCAGACCTTTGCGTTGACAAACCCGGAGCTGCGCAAGCAAGCGCTTGCACCTTATAGCTATGTAGCGATTTGCACCCTGCCTGAGACGAGCGCTGATCCGAGCGCGGCCCTTCTCTATGCGACCCTGAGTTCCAGCAAGGGCTGGCCGGGTCTTGTAGAAGTCTCACCAATAACCAGGTCACGTCTGAGACTTCTCGAGATTGATCACGATACGGTCGAATAATCTCGCGCTACTCGCCCAATCGTTCAACGGCGGCAGGTTCTCCATCGAACAAAGATACATATTGCTGCTTCACGGACTCACGGAACACTGATTGAGGAATTGTGACATGATAGGCTCCTTCCGCATATGAGCCGATGTCATAGGGGGCAAAGTGAACTGCATACCCGCCGAACCTGCCGGGCAGAGTCGATGGCACGAAGTTCACTTCCCCCGCGAGAACCATGTCAGCGCTAACCAGCTCCATCGCCTCACTCCTGAAGCGCTCAAGGTCTGATACATTTCCGCTCTTCTTGACTTTTTGCCGGGCTATTTCCGTCCATACTTCATTCATGTGCGTCTGAATGGCAGCCTGCGGTTCACGCAGAAAACTGCTGAGCCGCATCGGTTCGCCAGTCGCTCCGTTATAGAGCCGTCCAGCGGTGAAGTAATTTCCATGTGCGCCGCCAGTGAACGTATAATGGAAGCCTTCGAGGCTCACAACATTTCCACTCTCAGCTACGATATCCCAATTGATCCGTAGGCCATAGGCTCGGAAGTAATCCGGGTCTGCCGCTTTGTAGGCTTGGGCGTCTTCCGACATCGCCACGATCCGGATTTGTGCATTCTCTACCAGATCCATGCCAATGGCTGGCGCCTTGGAGAACACGGCCTCATCAATTGTGACCTCAGCCTTGAGAAACTCATCATCGACGATGATCTCGCGGGGAAGTTCGTCTACCGAAGCAATGGTCGCAACATCAATCGCGGTGTCTTCTTCACCTGCCTCGTCAACCTCACCTGACGTTTCACTCACGTCCGACAAGTCCCGAACCTGTTTCTGACACCCAGCCGCCAGCAAAAGCGCCCCCGTCAACGCAATCAAGGCAAGTCTCTTCATGCAAAACTCCGTTATAGGCTGAGCAACTCAGCGTCCCCGCCCTGTGCCGTAATGTTCACCGTCAGGGTGCGCTCAGTTGCGAAACGATGCAAGTAGTGCGGGCCACCGGCCTTCGGGCCGGTGCCAGACAAGCCATCTCCCCCAAAGGGCTGTACACCCACAACAGCCCCCGTCATTGACCGGTTCACGTACGTATTGCCAACAGGATAGGCGTCGCGCACCTCCTGCTGAAAGCTTTCGAGCCGCGAATGAACGCCCAGTGTCAGTCCGTATCCCTTGCCTCTCATCATTGCGCCAACTTCAGCAATGTCATCCGGATCGTACCGCAGTACATGAAGGATCGGGCCGAACTTCTCCTCAGTTATCTGGTCGATGGAACTCAGCTCAATCAGCGCGGGACCAAACCCATAGCCCGTTTCGCCGATCCGGCCGGGCGACAATTGGTGCAACACCGTAGCCTCGTCCTTCATCATCTGGACATAGGCCTGAAGGGAAGCGCGGGACTCTGCATCGATCACGGGACCCAAATCGGTGTTTGGCTGACCGGGGTCACCGATGTTGAGCTCGTCCATCGCACCGATCAAGCCTTCGATCAGATGGTCTGCAGTCTCGTTCGGCAGGAACACGATCCGAAGCGCGGAACAACGCTGGCCCGCTGACCCAAAGGCGGAGTCAATAACATCATCTATGACTTGCTCTCTCAGCGCCGTTGTATCGACGAACATGCTGTTCAAACCGCCTGTTTCGGCGATCAGCGGTGTAATCGGACCGTCGCGGTCCGCCAGTGTCTTGTTGATGATCCGGGCTGTCGTCGTCCCGCCGGTGAAGCATACGCCGGATACACGAAGGTCGCCGATCAGCTTGGCGCCAACCGATTCTCCCCCGCCCGGCAATAGATGCAAGGCGTCACCTGGCAACCCGACCTTCTGGAACAGTTTCACCGCCTCGAACGCAATCAGGGGCGTCTGTTCTGCCGGCTTTGCCACCACCGTGTTACCCGCAGCCAATGCCGCGGAAACTTGACCCGTGAAAATAGCCAGCGGGAAGTTCCATGGACTGATGCAACAAAATACACCGCGGCCGTGCAGGGAGATGTGATTGGTTTCGCCAGTCGGCCCGGGTAATTTCTGCAGTGTCGTGAATTCCGCTTCCGCCTGCATGGCGTAGTAGCGACAAAAATCGACTGCTTCCCGGACTTCCGCAATACCATCCGCCAACGTCTTGCCGGCTTCGCGAGCCATCAGCGCGATCAGCCGTTCGGCATTTTCCTCAAGCGCGTCGCCCATGGCACGCAGATGTTTCGCTCGCTCCGCGCCGCCGAGCTCATCCCAGCCGGGCTGAAACCGGGTCGCCGCCGTCAGTGCCCGGTCGATATCGTCATCCTGCGCTTCCCGGCAGCTGCCAAGAACGGTCTCGGTATCGAACGGCACGCGGATCATCTCTCCACCACCTGTGACCGCTTTGCCAGACACGATAGGTCCAGCCGCAATCGAAGGGCTGTCCCGGAAACTCTTGATCGCGGCGGCCATCTCATCGCGCACACTGCGCTGGCTGAGGTCGAGACCGGTGGAGTTGCGACGTTCAGCGCCATACAGCCGTGGCGGCGTCGGGATGCGCGGGTGACGTCGGGGACCGACCTCCACCTTGACGATGGGATCCGCCACAACCTGTTCAGGCGGCACGTCCGGATCAAGGAAGGAGTGTACAAAGCTTGTATTCGCGCCATTTTCCAGCAGGCGTCGCACCAGATATGGAAGCAAGTCTTTGTGCGCACCGACAGGTGCATAGACCCGTACGCGGCGGCCTAGACCGGCAGCCCCATAGAGCGCCTCTCCCATACCATGCAAGCGCTGGAACTCGAATGTCGAGTTCCCAATCTCATCAGCGAGCATCTCGATCGCGGCAACCGAGTGCGCATTGTGCGTGGCAAATTGCGGGTAGATGGCATCCTTGGCTTCCAGCATCTTGCGCGCGCAGGCCAGATAGTTGAAGTCGGTCCCGGCCTTTGTGGTGAAGACCGGGAAGTTCGGATAGCCCTCGACGTGGGCATGCTTGATTTCGCTGTCCCAGTATGCGCCCTTCACGAGCCGCACCATGAAACGATGGCCTGTCTGCTCGGCGAGATCTTTCAGCCGGTCGATCACATCACCTGCGCGCTTCTGGTAAGCCTGAACAGCCAGCCCCAGCCCGTTCCAGTTCCTCAGCGAAGGTTCCCGCGCGAGCCGATCAAGAATCTGCAAGCTGAGCACCAGCCGGTCAGCTTCCTCCGCATCAAGACAGAGGTTGATATTGGCTTTCGCTGCGCGTTCACATAGCTCCAGCACGGACGGATACATTTCATCCATGATCCGCGCTCGGTTTACCGCTTCGTAGCGCGGGTGAAGCGCGGACATCTTCACCGACACGCCATTACCTTGTTCCGGCGCGGTGGATTTATCCTTTTCGGCGGCAACGCCATCAATCGCGTGCTGGTAAGCTTTCAGGTAACGCGCGGCATCTTCGGCGGTGCGGGCCCCTTCCCCGAGCATGTCGAAGCTGAAATGCGCTGCATCCCCTGCCTTGACCATTCTGCGTCCGCGCTTCTGGGCATCCTTCACGGTCCGTCCGAGAACAAACTGTTCACCCATGATGCGCATGGCCTGCATCATGGCAGCGCGGATGACCGGTTCACCGCTTTCGCGGATCAGGCCCTGAATAAACTTCGCGGGTCCTTTCTTCAGGCTTGCAGGCACACCAATTACTTGCCCGGTCAGCATCAACCCCCAGGTGGAGGCATTTACCAGCCAGGATTCGGACTGTCCTTGGTGCGCGCTCCAGTCGCCGGAGCGGATTTTCTCTGCAATCAACTCATCGCGCGTTTCGGCGTCGGGCACCCTCAGCAGCGCCTCGGCCAGACACATCAAGGCCAGACCTTCTGCATTCGACAGACCAAACTCCTCAAGGAAGCTTTCCATCATGCCCTTATCACGGCCACGCGCACGGGCGGTCTCGACCAGTTCCAGCGCTCGACGCATGGTTGCCTGGCGTAAATCGTCGGACAGTGGTGTCTGTTTGAGCAGATCCTCCAGCAAGGCCTCCTCATCCGCAAACTTAATCTGGTCGAGTGCATGCCAGTCAATTTTTTCAAGCGCGAGCGTGTCAGCCATATGGGTACTGGTCCGGTAAGTGTGAGCCTGTAGGCGTAGGAGCAATTATCAGCCTGAATGTGGTGAAAACGGGTTAGTCCTGCCCCGATCTGCACCAATTCCGAATTATCTATATCTTTTCACATGACCCGATGCGAGAGAAGTTCAACGCATCCCGGCCTCTTTACGCAGTGCACCAACACGGCCACATTGGCGCGGGACTGGCTGAGGCTGTTGAAGGAGCGCTCATGCGCATCATGCTCGTTACGGACGCCTGGGATCCTCAGGTTAATGGCGTCGTGCGCACAATGAAGCGCGTGATCGAAGAAACCGAGGCTATGGGCCATGTCTGGGAGATTGTTCATCCCGGCCAGGGGTTTCGAACCATGCCACTGCCGACCTATCCGGAAATCAAGCTGGCCCTGTTCGCCCGGCGCAGGATTGAAGATCGGTTCCACGAATTCGAGCCTGACGCTATCCATATCGCTACCGAAGGCACCCTCGGCATGGCCGGGCGCGCCATGTGCCTCATGGTGAAACACCCCTTTTCGACCGCCTATCATACACGATTTCCGGAATATGTTTCAGCGCGACTACCGGTCCCCACCCGGGCTGGATACTCCTTTGTGCGCTGGTTCCACAAATATTCCGGCAAGGTCATGGTACCGACCCCCTCCATGGTGAAGGAGCTGGAGGCCCAGCGCTTCATCAATCTCGTCGCCTGGAGCCGGGGTGTGGACACCAACATGTTCACCCCGGAGCGCCGCATCGAGGAAGGTCAGCCGGGCGACCCGTTTGAGGGCCTGCCACGCCCGATTTTCCTGAATGTCGGCCGCGTCGCCGTGGAAAAAAACATCGAAGCCTTTGCCGAACTGGACTTGCCGGGCACGAAAGTGATCATTGGCGATGGCCCGCAGCGCGAGGAATTGCAGAAGCGCTATAAAGACGTCGTCTTCCTGGGCGCAAAGTTCAATGAAGAACTCGCGACCTGCTATGCTGGCGCAGATGTCTTTGTCTTCCCGAGCATGACGGACACATTCGGACTTGTTGTTCTGGAAGCCATGGCGTCCGGCACACCGGTTGCGGCTTATGATGCAACCGGTCCGCGCGATGTTATCCCGGGCTCCGATGCGGGGACGATTACACCTGCTGGCGGCAATCTTGCCGAAGGCGCTGTCGCCTGTCTCTCGCTCAGCCGCGCCACGTGCCGCGCCTATGCCGAGACCTATAGCTGGCGCGCCTGCGCCGAAGCCTTCATCGAGAATTTGCAGCCGCTGCCAGCCCCCGCCCGCAAGAGGTTCTGGCAAAAGATCAGGCTGCGCCGCCGGAAGAAGCCAACCTTGCCCAGCCTATAGCTATTCGCGGGCACCCCTTGTCTCGAGCTGTCGGGCCACCTCCTGCTCGGCAATGCGTAATTCATCCGGTAACGGGATCAGGCCCTTTTCGAGCAGATAGCCATCCGGCCCCATGGCGCGGTCTGATACAAATTCCTGAACGAATTCGGTCAGGCCCGGTACGAGCGGGATATTCTGGTTCTTCACATAGATGTACATGCTGCGCGACAAGCCATACTCGCCTGACGCGATGGCCTCGAAGGTCACCGGTACGCCATCCAGATGCGCCGCCTTCACGCGATCTCCATTCTGCTCGAGGAAAGAATAGCCTAGCACGCCCACAGCCGTTGGTGTCTTGATCAGCGACTGGATGATCGCCGTATCATTTTCACCAAGGTCGATCCACGCACCATCGGTACGAATCGTATGCGTGCGCAGCCGGAAGGCTGCCGGGTCAGCCTGCTTTAACGCCACCAATTCCGGCAAGGCAAGCGCGCCTTGCTCCATGCCGAGCTCGGTGAAGGCATCCCGCGTGCCAGATGTAGGCGGCGGTCCAAGCACCATGATTGGCTCGTCAGGCAAGTCCGGGCTGATCTCGGACCAGTTCTTGTAGGGATTGGGGCGGAAACCGCGCTGCCCATCTGGAATGTGAGCCGCAAGCGCGAGGAACACTTCCTCCTTCGTCAGGTCGAGAGTCGGAGCCTGGCGAGCATTGGCCAGCACAATCCCATCGAACCCGACCGACAAGGCCGTTATTTCGGTTATGCCATTTTCGGCGCACAGCGCCTGTTCGCTTTCAGTGATCATGCGTGAGGCGTCCGAGATCGACGGACGATCCGGTCCGATTTTCTGGCAGAATGTCTTGAACCCCCCGCCCGTCCCTGTGGTTTCCACTATGGGGGTCGGATAACGCGTGGTCGCCCCGAAACGCTCGGCAACGGTTGTTGCAAACGGCGCGACCGTGGAGGAACCGACTATGCGAATTTTGTGTGTGCCGTCTGCGCTGACAGGTGGCGGCGGGATGGTGTCCCCCGTGTCCAGATCAGACAGGTCAGTCCGGCCGCACGCAGCCGAGAACAAAAGAACGAGGGGGAAAAGAATACTGCCAATTCTGGCTGTCATGCGATCATGGCTCCGGCGAACGACATCTGGCTGAGGGGCGTTGGCACCCGGCCTGATGCCCATAAAGCAAGGTCCCTACCCGTTCAATGTGATGTGTGGGTGACAAAAATATCAGGTTGCCCGAAATTTTTGCTTGCATGCCCGAAAAGAGTCCCCTACATCGCCCCTCGAAATCGATGTGGCGGACATCTGGGCCAACCCTTAAACTGGGGGCCCCCTGTACTAACGCCCAAAGCTGGTTAAAAGCCCTTTGGAGGTTAGGTGTCATGCACTCCTATGCTACCCCCTATAATATTGTTGCCGATGCGCAGCCTGATCTGCCGGTATGGTGTTTCCGCCCTGAGCGGGTCACTGCAGCCGCAAAATGGTTCAAGGAAAAGTTCCCTGGCGAGCCATTCTATGCCGTGAAGGCGAACCCGGGCGAGCATGTGCTCGAAGCCCTCTGGGAAGCTGGCGTACGCAGTTTCGATACGGCATCGCTGCCAGAGATCGAACTGATCCATCGCAAATTCCCGGGCGCCCGCATGGCCTTCCTGCACCCTGTGAAGAACCGCCGCGCCATCCAGCGCGCTTATCACGAGTTTGGTGTACGAATTTTTGTCACCGACACGATGCAGGAACTGCACAAGATCCTCGAGGAAACCGGCTACGCCAAGGACCTTACGATCATTGTACGGATCGCTGTATCCTGTGACGGTGCTGCTCTGCCGCTGGCAGGTAAATTCGGTGCCAGCGCAGAAGACGCGACCGAGATCCTGCGTGAAGCCCGCCATTATGCGGACGAACTGGGCGTATCCTTCCATGTCGGCAGCCAGGCGATGAAGCCTACCGCCTGGTGGACGGCTATGGCCGATGTGTCCCGCATCATCATCGCGGCTTCGGTCACGGTTGATATCGTGGATGTCGGCGGTGGCTTCCCTTCGATCTATGCGGACAATCCTCCGCCATCTCTGGAAGACTATGCGGCGATGGTTGAGCAGGCCTTCGAGAACATGTTCGTTCTTGAAAACGCCGAGTTGTGGTGTGAGCCCGGCCGCGCGCTGGTTGCCGAGTCGGAAAGCCTGCTTGCCCGTATTGAGTTGGTGAAGGATGACGCAATCTACATCAATGACGGTTCTTATGGCGCCCTCTATGATGCAGTTCACGAGCGCTGGTCGTTCCCGATGCGGGCCCTGCCAAGCAATGGACGCACGCTTGGCCGACTTGTTGAGTACACTGTGTACGGCCCGACTTGCGATTCTACCGACAAGTTCCCTGCCAAAGTTTGGCTGCCTGCCGGCCTCGAAGAAGGTGACTATCTGGAATTCGGAAACCTGGGCGCCTACGGCCGGGCCATGTCCAGTCGCTTCAATGGCTTCGGGGAAACTCTGGTCGCCCGCGTTCACGATGCGCCTTGGCCGAGTCTCTACAATGCGGTCGGCGCAGAAGTGATCTCGATCGGCGCGTCCGGCACACGCTGAACGTTAGGAAACCCGTACCGCCTGAGGACAAGCGCCAGATCTGGCACGTCTTCAGGCAACGAGGTCAGCCACGCATGGCCCCCAATTCCCTGCGCTTCAGTCTCTGGCGGAAGCACACGGATGGTCTGGCGCGCGATCGCCGCTCCTGAGTCAATATAGCTGACAGGCCGCGGGGCACTGGCCACCAATTGCGCCCGCACGAGCGGGAAATGCGTGCACGCCAATACGACCGTATCGATCCGGTCCCCACCCGGAGCGTCGAACATAGGCTTCTGGGCTGCCTCGAAGGCATTGATCGGCAGATCCTCGCCGCGCGCATGCGCCTCTGCGAGTTTCACCAGTTCGATACTGCCATGCATCACAACGTCCACATCTCGCGCAAAATTGGAAATGAGTTCAGCCGTATAGGCGCGCCGCACCGTTCCGGGGGTTGCCAGCAAACCGATAGTGCCGGTCTGGGTCAATTGAGCCGCTGGCTTGATAGCCGGTACTGTTCCAACAACCGGAATATCCAGAGCAGCCCGCACGTCCTGCAGAGCCAGAGTCGACGCTGTGTTGCAGGCAATCACAAAGACATCCGGCTTGACTTTATCGCACAGCGCCTTGGCAACGGCCGGCAAACGCGCCTGCAAGGCTTCATCGGACTTCTCACCATAGGGGAAAAAGGCAGAGTCAGCAGAGTAATGGATACCTAGCGCCGGTCCCAAGGCGCGTATTTCTTCCACAACGGTCAGACCGCCCATGCCGGAATCGAATACCAACACCCTGCCCCGGGCGGGGGATGGCACGAAATTCGGCGGGAGCGTATCGGCAGGCATTGCAGGAATCCTAGTCGCATTCCGCTGTGGCGGAAACAGGGCATGAATTACGCAATGGCACGGGATTTGTTGTGCAGCGCAGCATTAAGCCCTATGTCTGTTGTAAGAATGTGAGGTAATGCAATGCTCGAACTCTGGCTAACTCCGTGGCGCGCGGGCTTGTCCATGACAGCTGCGACGCTCGAAACCCTGATTGCCACTCAGAAAAGCATGTCGGTCATGGCGCCCAAAGGCATGGCGACTCCGATGACCGAAGACAAATTGCGCGATGCGTTTCAGATTGCCGCTGACGTAAATTTGCGTCGCTGGGAAGACACTGCAGGTGCCCTGCAGAATCTGCCAAACTGGTTGCATGATCTGCACGCCTTGCCAGGCAATATGGTGACCGACTGGTTTGATGCAGCGCGCCGCGCACGCGACTAGTCGGACAAACCCTCCTCGCGGGCAGCAGGCAACCAGACTCCGAAAGCCGTCCCCTCGCCAATGCGCGTCTCTACCGAGAATCCGCCGCGATGATGGGCCATGATATGCTTCACAATGGCCAAGCCGAGTCCTGTGCCGGTGATCTTGCCCCCCCGGCTCTGATCGGCGCGGTAAAAGCGTTCGCCCAAACGCGGCAAGTGTTCACGCTCGATCCCCGGTCCCTGATCTTCTACGCGCATCCAGATGGCGCGCTCCTGCGTGCCTGGCCGGCTTGACGCGGGCAACAAGGTCATGCGCTCGCTGCTGGCCCAGGTCTGCCCCGCTTTCAAGCGTGCTTCGGCCATACCGGAGGCTATACCAAAGCTCAGGATTACCTGTCCGCCTTCCTTTGAATACTTCAGGGCGTTTGAAACGAGATTCTCCGCGACCTGAATCATCTCGTCGCGGTGGGCGATCACCGGCATGGGCCCATCATCCGACTGAACCACCAGCCGTACCCCCTTCTCCGCCGCGATGGCGCTGAAAGCATGTGTGGCATCGGAGACAATGTCCCGAAATTCCTCGCGTTCGCGCGGCGATACATGTTCAGAAGACTCGATCCGCGACAGGGACAGCAAATCCGCGATCAATCGCGACATGCGCTCAGTCTCACCGGCCATGATGGCCAGAAATCGGTCCCAGGAATCCTTGTCATCCTTGGCAGGGCCCCGCATCGTCTCGATAAAGCCCGACAGCGCAGTCAGCGGCGTGCGCAATTCATGGCTCGCATTAGCCAGAAAGTCTGATCGCGCCCGCGCGGCGCGGCGAACAGGGGTGAGGTCTTCCAGAACGACGAGCGTACGTCTTGCCCGGCCGGGTCGCGATACATGCGCCCGCCACGTCTCGTCCGGCCCGCTCTCGACCTCCACAGCCATCGGCTCGACCGTGCCAGTCTGGATCGCATTCTCGATTGCAGAAAGCAGCCCCGGCGACCGGATGACGGTACTGGCGCGGGGGTTTACACGCCCATCAAGCCGCAGAATGAACTCCGCCTCTTCGTTCATTGTGACAATGCGTTGCTCGTCATCAATCTCGAAAGCCGGCAGCGGCAATGCATCCAAAAGAATGGCAGATTCCTGAATATTCGGCTGAACGAGCGCTGGCTCAACCGAGAGCCGTGGACTGATGGGAAGGATCGTCGCGGTTCCCACGAAGATGGCTGTCGCGACGGACATGGCCACCAACAGGGCGGCAATCGCCTCAATCAGGCCAATTGCACCTGTAATCCACATCAAAAGAAGGATAAAACCGAAGCAGCACACAAGCGTTATGAAGTCTCTCGCGCGCCGCGAGAGGGCGCTACGAGCGGACTGTTTTGCGTCGGCTGACATGCCTTCGCTCATTCATGCTCCTGTTAACTAACTACTCAAAGACTTCAGGTCTCGAAGCCGCTAATACGCAACCAGACATCTGCCAAGCCCTTCACGACGTATCACAACCACAAGCGGCATTTGTGCAACTAAATGTAATTATTGAAAAACGATAATTTATCATTGACAGTCGACTAGAGCGGGCGTATCCGACGTCTGGAAAAAGGAGCGTTGCCGACGGCATGACACGATCAATTCTACTACTAGCCCCGGCAATTCTTGCGGCCTGCGCAACATCGCAGGCAAATTTGCCCGGCATTGACGGAAATCGCGAGGAGATTTTTGCCATCGCGCCTGACGCTCCAGTGGATTGGGCGGCATCAGGTGTTGCTGGTCAGGCGAATACCGGCGACTGGCTAAGCCAGTTCAGCGATCCGGTCATGGAAAGTCTGGTGCGCGAGGCTCTGGCCAATAGCCCTACGCTTGAATCACGCGCCGCACTTGTCCGGGCAGCTGCTGCGTCAATCCGCACGGCCCGTTCTCAGCGTTCCGTCAGTATTGACAGCTCCATCAGCGCTGGAGTCACATCCAATTCCTTCGAAGTTGGCGGTGATCTTGATCGAGCGACGGACGGAATTTATGGTCTGGGCATTGATGCGAGTTGGGAAGCCGATCTTTGGAACCGGCTCGGACGTGGTATTGCCGCCGCAGAAGCAGACCTTGCCGCAACCGAAGCCGACTTTGCCGCCGCCGAGTTGTCTGTTGCCGCTCAAACTGCCATTGCCTGGATCAATCTGAACGCTGCACTGGCGCAGGAGCGCGTGGCAGTACTGACTTATGAAGCACGCGACCGGGTTCGCATTCTGACCGAACGCCGATTCCAGCGCGGACTGGCCCAAGCATTGGATGTGCGCACCGCACGCAGCGCACTTGCTGGCGCAGAAGCCAGTATTGCTCAACGCCGTCAGCAATCAGGTGAGGCCGCACGTCGGCTGGAAATCCTGCTAGGCCGCTATCCGGCAACCGAAATCGAAGCCACGGCAGAATTGCCGGTGCTGGAAACGCTGGTCGTAGAAGGCAATCCAATGCTGTTGCTATCGCGTCGCCCGGATGTGGCGAGCGCCGAAGCGAGTATCATTGCTGCTGGCCTGCGCGCGGAACAAGCGCGCCTCGCCATGCTGCCCGCCCTGCGCTTGACCGGCTCTATTTCTACCAGCGAGTCCGAATTTGCAGACATGGTCGATCCAGAGCGGATTGCCGCCCGGCTCGTGGCAAGCCTGATCCAGCCACTGTTCACGGGCGGGCGCCTGGACGCCCAGCGTGATGCCGCTGTGGCGCAAGCAGAATCAGCGATTGCGAGCTATGCTGGCATTGCGCTGACGGCGTGGGGAGAAGTCGAGGACGCTATCGCAGCCGACACGTATCTCGCCCTGCAAGAGGATGCGCAATTGCGCGCCTTGGAAGAGGCCCGCCTTGCCGAAGAACTGGCCGAGCGCCAGTACACAAGTGGTACGATCACCGTGTTCAATCTGATCGATGCCCAGACCCGGCGTCTCACTTCTGAGAGCCAGTTGGTTTCCGCGCGCGCATCGCGTGCTTCGAACCGGATTTCCTACCATCTAGCCCTTGGGGGCGGCCTGCCCGTACAGACTGCCTCGACCACCGTTCAAGCCCCGCAAGAAAGCGCCGCAGAATAGCGGCAGGAGAATAAGTCATGGGACGCCTCATTTCAGTTTTGATTCCGATCGGGATCCTCGCCGTGGTTGGTATCGGCGGCGTGGCCGCTCTGTCAGCGATCAAACCCAAACCTGAAAAAGCCGAGGAAGCCCGCGCCGGCCTGAATGTATTTGCGGAGCCCGTTCGCCAGGGCGACCTGACGCTCGTCGTGGAGTCGCAAGGCGAGGTAAGACCGCGACGCGAGATCATCGTGGCCCCGCAAATTTCCGGCCGGATTTCCTACGTATCCCCTGACTTCATCGATGGCGGTTTCATCAACAAAGGTCAGCTGCTCGTCCGTGTTGAGGCGGCTGACTATGAACTGGCAGTTGTACGCGCCCAGTCTACCGTGGCCAGCGCCCAGCAGGCCCTTGCCCTCGAAGAGGCCGAAGCTGAACTGGCGCTACAGGACATCGAGGACCTCGGTATTTCCGACGCCTCTCCCCTCGCCCGCCGTGAACCTCAGCTGGCAGGCGCTCGCGCAGCGCTGGAATCTGCCAGAGCCCAATTGAAAGACGCCCAATTGGCGCTTGACCGAACGGCCGTCTACGCACCTTTTGCCGGCCGCGTGCGGGAACGCAATGTTGATATTGGTCAAGTCGTCTCTGTCGGCCAGTCACTTGGCCAGATCTTCGCCAATGATGTTGTTGAAGTCGCCCTGCCGCTCAAGGACGCCGAAATGGGGCGTCTGGGCCTGCCCCTTGCCTTCAGTTCCAGCAAGGCCCAGCCCGGTCCGGATGTGACCTTCCGCGCCACGGTTGGCGGCGTAGAGCGCGAGTGGCACGGACAGGTCGTCCGGACGGCAGCCGCTGTGAATTCGCAAACCCGCCAGATCAATGTCATAGCCGAACTTCAGGATCCGTATGGCGCTGGCGCCGATGGCGACGCACCCATGGCACCCGGCCTTTTCGTGACCGCCATCATTCAGGGGGAAACACTCGAAAACGTGCTGATTGCACCACGCGGCGCTCTACGCGGAGATGATCGCCTATTCGTCGGCTTGCCAGACGAAGGCAAGCTGGCGATCCGCCAGGTGAAGCTGATCTACTCCGATCCTGATGGAGCCTATCTTGCGTCAGGTGTCGAGCCCGGTGAACTGGCTATCACCAGCCCCATCCAGGCCCCGTTCGAAGGTATGAGCATCACCGTCATGCAACGTATGGAAGATGGTACAATCACGATTTACGAGCCCGAGCGGACCGAGGAATCCTCCAGCTCCGGCGAGCCAGCAGCAATTGCGTCAACCACAGGTGAAGGAGCAGCCCAATGAGGGGGATTGTCGCCTGGTTCGCCCGTAACGCCGTCGCCGCAAACCTTCTGATGATCGTCGCCTTCACGGGCGGAGTTTTCGGCTACACCAAGATGGAACAGGAAATGTTCCCCGTGGTGAACATCACGGGTGCCTCGGTATCGGTTACCTGGAATGGCGCTTCGCCACAGGATGTCGAAGACCAGATCGTTACACGTATTGAAGAGGCTGTCGCGGACATTGACGGCCTCGACCGGATCACCTCGATCGCGAATGAAGGCTTCGGTGTCGTCAACATCAAGGGGCGCGACGATATCGACATGGACAAGTTTCTGGATGACGTGAAAATTCGCGTCGATCAGATCAACAATATGCCCCAAGCGGCGTTCCAGCCGCAGGTGACACGTTGGGAACAGCGCAACAACTATATTGGCCTGTCCGTCCACGGCAATGTGGACGCACGCACGCTGCGACGCGTCGGCGACCGGGTTCGTGATGACATTGCCAACATTAACGGGGGTGAGCTGGCGCAGCTGGGCGGCGTTATCGACGAACAAGTCAACATCGAAGTATCGGAAGAACAATTGCGCCGATACGGGCTGAGCTTCAGTGATGTGGCCAGTGCTATTCGTCAATCCTCGCTGAACTCGTCAGGCGGCCGAATTGAATCTTCAACCGGCGACGTTGCCATCACGGCCCGGCAATTGGCCGACACAGCGGATCAATTTGGTAACATCATCATCCGCCAATCGACCGAACAGGGCACTATCCGCGTGGCCGACGTCGCCACGATCGATGACGGCTTCGCAACAGACAAGTTCAAGGCCACATACAATAACGAGCCAACCGTCTTCGTGCAGGTTCCCCAGCCGAACACGATGCACATTGTCGAATATACTGACGACATCAAGGCATATGTGGACCGCGCCAATGACCCTTCCAACGGCATCCTCCCGGAAGCCGTGAAGATCGACATCCTGTTTGACGATTCCGTGGCTTTCAATGCCCGTATGGATTTGATCCAGCAATCTGCATTGACCGGGGCCGTTCTCGTCATGCTGGTCCTGCTGCTGTTCCTGCGTCCAACTGTGGCCCTATGGGTCACGATCGGAATCATCACCGCTTTTGCGGGCGGGATTTTGCTCCTCCCCTATTTCGGGGTTTCCTGGAACATCCTTTCCACATTCGCTGTCTTGCTGGTGATCGGGGTGATCGTGGATGACGCCATCATAGTCGGCGAGAATATTCACCGCGAGATCGAAAGCGGACGGCGCGAAGGCCTGGACGCTGCCATTGTCGGCACGCAACTCGTGCTCAAACCGGTCGTGTTCGGCGTTCTGACCACGATCATCGCCTTCCTGCCGTGGGCATTCATTAGCGGCCCGACCCGGATGTTTACCCAGCAAATCACATTCGTCGTGGTCGCGGCCCTGATCTTCTCGATCATCGAGTGCATGCTGATCCTGCCGAGCCATCTGTCACATATGAAGCGCCAGTCCTTCGACGGCCCGTCTGGCAAATTGTTGAAGCTGCAGCACTCGATTGCAGACAGCCTGCTCTGGTTTGCCAACAACCTCTACAAACCCTTCCTCGAACTGGCGATCCGCTACCGCTATGCAACCGTCATGTTCTTCTTCTGCCTGTTTTTCCTGGCGACACGGATCACAGGTATGGGCATCGTACCCTTCAAATTCATGCCGGAAATCGAAGCAGACCTTGTTCGGGTCGAAATCGATATGCCAGACGGTACGCCATACACCCGCCTCGAACAGATCCGCGACCAGCTGCAAGCCGGTATCGACGTTACGATGGCGGAATCGATCAAACAATATCCGAACATAGAGGGTGGCCTGATCAAGGATGCCGCTGTCGTTGCGTCCGGGACGCGCGTCAATGCCTGGATTGGGGTCTTGCCACCCGAAGACCGGCCTGTCGGATTGCGGTCCAAGGATATAGCCGAACAATTACGCCTGAATGTCGGTGATATTCAGGATGCTGAAGAAATCAATTTCGATTTCACCTTCAATGATGAACAGAGCGGCGTGCGCTTTGCCCTCAACCATCAAGACCTAGACCGTCTGCGTGAAGCGGCTGCCGCAGTTAAAGAGCACCTGGCAACTTATGCCAACGCCTACGATATTGGAGACAACCTCTCCTCAGCCGCTGAAGAGATTCGTATCTCGCTGAAACCGGGCGCGGAAACGCTCGGCATCACGCTGGCCAGCGTCACCGACCAGGTCCGGCAGGCATATTATGGTGAAGAAGCCCAACGCCTGCCGAGAGATGGCGAGGATGTCCGCGTCATGGTCCGCTTGCCGGAATCGGCCCGGGAAAATCTGGACAGCCTGAATTCTCTTCGTGTTCGCACTTCCGATGGTCGCGAAATTCCGGTTACCCAGGTCGCAAACTTCGATTACGCACCAGGGATCAACCGCATCGTTCGTCGCAATCGCACCCGGTCAGTCTCAGTGTATTCTGAAGTGCTGGGCGACGGTGGGCGAAACCAGATCATGGCCTCAATGGACGAAAATTTCTGGCCAGACTTCGAGAAGACCTTCCCGGATGTCGAGCGCGGCGTGGCGGGCGGCATCGAAGAAGAACAGAAGTTCATGGAAGAAGTTGGTCGATTGATCCTGATTGCCATCGGCGCGATGTACATCTTGTTGGCAGTGGCTTTCCGGTCCTACGCTCAGCCACTGCTGCTGATGATGGCCCTGCCCTTTGCTTATTGCGGAGCAGTCTTCGGGCTCTGGATATTTGATACACCGATGGCCATGTTCTCGTTCTTCGGCATTGCTGCAGCCGCAGGGGTCGTGATCAACGACAATCTCGTCCTGATCGATTATGTGAATCGACGGCGGGATGAAGGCGCAGGTGCCGTTCAGGCGCTGGTCGATGGGGGCGTATCCCGCTTCCGGCCCATCCTGTTGACTTCCGTCACCACCTTTGTCGGCATCCTGCCACTGATTGCAGAAAAATCCGTTCAGGCACAATTCCTCAAACCGATGGTTGTGTCATTGGGCGCAGCTGTTGCATTCGCGCTTTTTGTCTCATTGTTGATGGTCCCTGCCCTTTACGCAGTCGGTGTCGAGATTGGCCGGATCTTCCGCTGGACCTGGGGCGGCAAGCCTTTCCGCCAGATCGGTGAGACCTATAGCGGAGAAGTGACCATCGACGAGGATGAATTGATTGGCACGAGCAAAGATGGCGGACTTGGTCCAATGGCTCCCGCCGAATAAAATGTACGCAACACGGTAAAGGCCCGCCCGGATCAGGCGTCGGGCCTTTATCCATATTACTGGAGAGACCTTAAATGAAACACCTCATGCTCGGGGCAGCGACCATTGCCCTCCTCACCGCCTGTTCGCCGGCATCCACGGAAGACACTGGTCAGTCAGCAGAGGCTGCGGCAGTAACATCAACATCCTCGAACACGCCGAACGAAGCAGGCAAATATGTCACCGCAGAAGGCCTGGAGCTGTCTGCTGCTGACTATTGGGGGGACTGGGGTGTTGACCTCACATTGCGCGATGACTCCATCGCACCCGGCGACAACTTCTACGCCTATGCCAATGGCAAATGGCTCGACAGTTTCGTTATCCCGAGTGATCGCACACGCTATGGCGCCTTCACTCTGCTGGCTGAAAAGTCAGAGCAGCGCGTACTCAATATCATTCAGGAGCTTGCCGAAGCCGAACCTGATCCAGCCACACTCGAAGGCAAGGTCGCCTCTGTCTACAACGCCTATATGGACACGAGCGGTATCGAAACCGCTGGCCTCGCGCCCGCCACGCCCTATCTCAGCAAGATCAAGAATATCGATAGCCGGGAAGACCTCGCCAAGCTGTTTGCGGCAACGGGCTACGCCTCCCCTATCGCGGGCTGGGTCGATGTCGATTCCAAGCAGACCGACCAGTACATCTTCTATGTGACCCAAGCCGGGCTCGGCATTGGCGACCGTGACTATTATCTCGACGATACAGAGAAAAACCTTGAAATCCGCGCGGCCTACAAAGCCATGCTGACCAGCCTGCTGACAGAAGCAGGCTACGAGGAGGCTGAGGCGGCGGCAGACCGCGTGATCGCGCTCGAGACCCGTATTGCTCGCGCCCATTGGGACCGCGCAACAGGCCGGAATCGCAACCTCACCTACAACAAGATGAGCCGCGCAGAGTTGGAACAGCTCGCCGGAGACTTCCCGGTGGCGACGATGCTCATGGACCTTGGCCTGAACAGCGAAGAATCCTTTGTCGTGCGCCAGGTCACTCCGACAGCCGAAGAGATCGCAGAAAACGGGCTCACCGCGGAACAGATCGAAAAAGTCTCGGGCGGCGGCATAGGCGGCCTGTTCGAGATCATGCAAACCGCCTCACTTGAGGACTGGAAGGCTTATCTAGCGGCCCACTTCCTGATCGATCACGCCGATGTCCTGCCCCGCCGCCTGGATGAGGCGACCTTCGAATTTTATGGCAAGAAACTGGGCGGTGCCGAAGAACAGCGCGAGCGCTGGAAGCGTGCAGTCTCAACCGTCGAAGGCTCCGTCGGAGAAGGTGTCGGCAAAGTCTATGCCGAGCGCTTCTTCCCGAGCGAGAACAAGGCAGCCATGGACGATCTGGTAGAGAATTTGCGAGCGGCCATGGCCAGCAATCTCGATGAGATCGACTGGATGGGCGACGACACGAAGACAGAAGCACATGACAAGCTCGCCAAATTCACCCCAAAAATTGGATATCCGGAGAACTTCGAGACCTATGCGGACCTGAATGTGGGCCCGGACGCCTTCGCCAACTCCATGGCGGTGAATGACTGGGCCTGGAAGGACATGATCTCCCAGCTCGGCCAGCCGATCGACAAGACCGAATGGTTCATGTTGCCCCAGACGGTGAACGCCTATTATTCGCCCAACCGGAACGAAATCGTGTTTCCCGCTGCCATCCTTCAGCCGCCTTTCTTCAATCTGACTGCAGACCCCGCCGTCAATTATGGTGCGATCGGCGGCGTCATTGGTCACGAAATGGGCCACGGCTTCGATGATCAGGGCGCCAAATCCGACGGAAATGGCACGCTCCGCAATTGGTGGACCGCTGAAGACGAATCCAATTTCAAGGCCAAGACCGGCGCGCTGGTAGAGCAATATAATGCTTTCTGTCCCCTGGACGATGGGGAAACCTGTGTGAATGGCGCGCTGACACTCGGCGAGAATATCGGCGATCTCGGCGGTCTTTCGATGGCATACAAGGCCTACAAGCTCAGCCTCGACACAGATGGCAACGGCACGATCAGCCCGGATGAGGAAGCGCCTGTGCTGGACGGACTGAGCGGTGATCAGCGCTTCTTCCTGGCCTGGGCCCAGGTCTGGCGGTCCAAGTACCGCGAAGAGGCAACCCGTCGCCAGCTGCTGACAGACCCACATTCCCCACCCGTTTACCGGGTAAACGGCGTCGTTCAGAACATGGCAGAATGGTACGAAGCCTTTGACGTGACGGAAGATGACGAGATGTACCTGCCGCCTGAGCAGCGCATCCGGATTTGGTAAACGGTTATAAACCGTAGCATACACTACAGAAGCAGCGCTTTAGAGTGCTGCTTCTTTACTTGTCTTGAAGAAGTTTGGGTATATTCTGACCGAGCAGCCTGATTTGGCATGGCGGTTGCAAGAAAATCTTCGGATAAGGATTCCGCCCAAAATGAAATTGCTAAACCGCCTGTTCAAGACATCAAGTTCCGATTCCGAGGCTCCCGCCTCTGCGCGCGTAGAACAGATGGTGACGCCCGTAAAAGAACGGCCACGTCCCGTCCGTGCATCGGTCTATCGGGAAGCAAATGTCGTTTACGAATCCGGCTACAAGCGTCGCGGTATCGTTCTGGACTATTCTGACACAGGCGTTCGCCTCCGGTTTCCGACCAATGAGGGCATGCCTGAATTCGTGACCCTTCATGCCAAGGGAGTGGGCCTGCAGGGCCCCGCACGCGTTGTCTGGCAAAAAGGTTCTGAAGCGGGTTTTCAACTCACGACCATCTAGGGTCGCACCCGTCCCTTCCCAATGTTCATTTGGCTTTTGGGCCTAAAAGGTCTTGAATGGCCCTTTCAACGCGAAAGGGACGCACCATGGCCATCATGAAATCAGAACAGATCATGTCGGAATCGACCAAATCCTTCGAGGATGCGATTCAGACAGCGGTCACACGCTTTGACGCCACCGTCAAAGGCCTCGCATCGGCTTACGTCAACGAAATGTACACCACAATCAAGAACGGCAAGATCGAAAAGTATCGCGTGAACCTCCAGATGACGTTCGAAGTAATGCCGCCCAAGGCCGACGACAAAGCCAAGCGCGCAAAGAAGAAGTAGGCCCCATTCGTGGCCAAGACGACGGAAACCTGGTTTTCGGAACTCGATCCGGCCCAATTCGAGATTGCGGAAAGCCTTCGAGCGAGCATCGAGCGGGCAGGCCCCGGCCTGACCTGCAAGCTCGCCTGGGGCTTTCCGTGTTGGAGTGGGACCGAGCGGATATTCTCGATTGCGGCATACAAGGACCGCTGCAATCTCCAGATCTTCTATGGTGCCGAACTTGCGCCGTCCTTTCCAGATCGGATCGAAGGCACCGGCAAGGCTCTGCGCCATGTAAAAGTCCATTCGGTCGATCAGATCGACGCCCAACTGGATCAAATCATCGAGGCGGCAATCCGGCTGGATGCAACCGATCCACGGCCTGTTCGATAGGAAGACGTGACAGCTGCGTGGTTTGCCCTATCATCTGACGTCAGATGCACAGGAACCTGCCCCCATGCGCCAATTCCTTGTCCCAGCCCTCGCCGTCGTTTGCCTTGTCCTGGCAGTCCCGACAGGAAGCCAGGCACAATCCCCTAGCAATTCGGAAACCCCTTCCATGACGGCAACGCAATTTACGAGCATTGATGGAAAGCCAGTCGACCTTGAAGCACTCGATGCAAAGGCGATCCTCGTCGTGAATACAGCCTCCAAATGCGGCTACACCAAACAGTATGAGGGCCTTCAGGCACTGTATGAAGCGAAGCGAGCGGAAGGGCTCGTCATTCTAGGCATCCCTTCAAATGATTTCGGCGGGCAGGAACCCGGCACTGAGGAAGAGGTCCAGACGTTCTGCCAGCTGAATTTCGGCGTGACATTCCCGCTGACAAAGAAATACGCTGTGACGGGCGCTGATGAGCACCCATTCTATTTGAATGCCGTGGACATGCTTGGCGAGGCCGCGCAGCCGAAATGGAATTTCCATAAAATTCTCGTCGATGGCGACGGCACACCGCTCAAGGCCTACCCCTCTGCCACTACCCCATCGGATCCGGAACTCGTGGCAGATATCGAGGCGGCCCTCGGCGGATGACGCCTATCAGGCGCGCCACTTCACGACCGGAGTGATCCTGCCGGTACGGCAAGTTCGGGAATGGATTGCAGAAAGGCCCGCGCCTGCTCACCGGCTGCAGCACACGCTGTTTCAAGCTGCCCTCTATCCAGGCGCACTGCGCGAATACGTGCCCACGGGTGTCGTTGGAGATAGTAGTCGAGATTGTTCAAAAGCTCGAATTCAACACGGTCTATCTGTTCGCTTTCGCTTGCTTCAAAGAAATACATTCGATTTTGGGCCGCGCTCCAGCCCCGCTCGAAATGCGCGTGATAATGGCCCTCATCCTCGCCGAAACAATCGAAGCGGAGGACTTCGTCTTCGTGGATGAAAAGCGAAAACGCGGGCCCGCGCCCAATGGGCAGGACTTTCCAGAAGACGTGCAACTCTGCGTCTGGCGATATCGAGAATATTTTCAGATCGCGTCGGCTCGGAAATTTCGCGGTATAACGTTCGTGGAGACGGAACTTGCGGAGGCGCCGGGACAATTGCCGACCAGCATAGAACATCCGAGATGGAAGCATTCTGCGCGCCAAGGCATAAGTCGAACTTGCCATTTAAGGTACCCATCCCCAGCGACATTTTCACCAGATTGCTCTCGTGGCTTTCATTCAAGCCGAAAATGCACTGGCATTACAATAGAACGGCGACAACTTCTCGATTGCGCGCCCCGTTCGATGAAGAAATCTCCGCCAATCGCGTTTCGTGAACTCTTGACGAGTTAGGCCCGGACGCGCTTTGTGTTCGCACCTGCAAAAAAAATCCATAGCGGAAGGAAACTCCATGTCTGAACAAGATCCCGTCGTCATCGTCGGTATGGGCCGCACGCCCATGGGTGGCCTGCTCGGCGACCTTGCCAGCCTGACTGCCAGCGAGCTGGGCGCCATTGCCATCGAGAAAGCTGTCAGCGAAGCAAAGCTGGCCCCCGGCGAGGCGAATGAAATCATCATGGGCAACTGCCTTCCCGCTGGACAGGGCCAAGCTCCTGCCCGTCAGGCAGGTTTCAAATCCGGTCAGGACAAGGGCCTTGAAGCCACAACGATCAACAAGATGTGCGGCTCCGGCATGCAAGCTGCCGTCATGGGCCGCAATGCCATTCTGGCGGGCGACGCAAACATCGTGATCGCTGGCGGCATGGAATCCATGACCAACGCACCGCACCTGCTGAACGTCCGCAAGGGCCATAAATACGGCACCATGAACGCTCAGGACCATATGGCGCTCGACGGCTTGTCCGACGCCTACAAAGGCGGCCCCATGGGCGAATTCGCCGACATGATCGCGGGTGAGTACCAGTTCACACGCGAGCAACAGGATGCCTACGCGCTGGAAACGCTGTCGCGCGCACAGAACGCAACGAAAGAAGGCAAGTTCAAGCGCGAGATTGCCCCGGTCACCATCAAGACCCGCAAGGGCGAAACGGTCGTCGACACTGATGAACTGCCTCGCACTGCGATGCCGGAAAAAATCCCGTCGCTGCGCCCGGCCTTCTCCAAGGACGGCACCGTTACCGCAGCCAATGCCTCAGCTATTTCAGATGGCGCAGCTGCGCTCGTCCTGATGCGCGAATCTGAAGCCAAGAAACGCGGTCTCAATCCGCTGGCCAAGATCGTGTCTTCGTCCAGCCACGCGCACGAGCCTGAATACTTCACGACCGCGCCAGTGCCTGCCATGAAGAAAGCCTTGGAAAAGGCTGGCTGGAGCGTCGACGATGTCGAGCTTTGGGAAGTCAACGAAGCCTTCGCGGTCGTTCCAATGATCGCCATGAAGGAAATGGGCATCTCGCACGACAAGCTGAACGTGAATGGCGGTGCCTGCGCCATGGGTCACCCGATCGGCGCTTCCGGCGCTCGTCTGATCGTCACACTGCTCGCGGCCATGGAAGACCGCGGCCTCAAGAAGGGCATGGCCAGTCTCTGTATTGGTGGCGGCGAAGGCATCGCCATGGCGCTGGAACGCTACTAGGGGTCCGGCATGCTGGATGAAACCCGGATCCTCGACCATTTCACCGAACAGGCGAGATGGTGCGAGGATCTGGGCTCTCCTTTCACTGCGGCCCTGCTCCGGAAATTTGCCGAAGATTTTGAGGCCAATGGCCCGGTCGCGGATATCTGCGCCGACTGGACCGGCAATCCCCGCAAGGATGCCCTTGGCCTCAGGCTGGCCGGTGCCCTTCACCATGCCGTGCTAACCAACGCAGCACCTGCTCTTGCCGCGACTTATCCCGGCCATCTGGCGGAGTGGAAGATGGAGGCTGTCTGGGCCGAGGCCCAGCCTTGGCTTGCGGCGCACATCCCCGACATCCGCACCTTCATCAACAGTCCCCCGCAGACCAATGAGACCCGCCGGTCGATAGCGCTCCTGCCCGGTTTTCTCGAACTTGCCGCAACCTACCGTATGCCCATGCACCTGCTTGAGCTCGGCGCGAGTGCGGGCCTCAACCAGAATTGGGATCGGTTCACCTATGATGGCGGAACCTGGCAACGACCGGGCGCGAGCGACGTCACGATATCCACGATCTGGAACGGACCCGAGCCCGCACATCTCGACGCCGCTCCAGTCATTGCTTCACGCGCCGCTTGCGACCTGAACCCGATTGACCTGACAAATGAGGCCGCCTTCCTGCGGCTCAAATCCTACACTTGGCCAGACCAGGCTGGACGACTGGCCCGTCTGGATGCGGCGGCAGAATTGGCCAGACATATGGGCGTTCGCGTGGAACAGGCGGATGCGGTTGACTGGCTCGCCCAGAAACTGACCAAACGCCCCTCAGAGGGCCTGACAGTCATTTATCACTCAGTCTTCCTTGTTTATCCGTCAAAAGAAGATGTTGCACGCATGAAGCGACTGATCGAAGAAGCGGGCGCAGCTGCCACCGAGACTGCCCCCCTCGCCTGGCTTTGCTTTGAACCGGAATCCCTGTTTGGAGGAGACCGCGCGTCTCCGCGCATGCAGACCCGACTGCAAGTCTGGCCGGGTGACGAACCCCGCATACTGAATGAGTCTGATGGACACGTCACATATGTGGACATGCCGTAAGACTATTCGGCAAATGCGTCTGCCAGTTCCCGAGCGAGCTTATTGACCGCCGCAACGCCCTCATCACTGAAACTGTTTGTGTTCACAATTACGACAAGACCTGCATCTGGCAGCAGGTAAACCGACGACAACCACATCGTATTCGACCCGTTATGGGCGAAGAGACGTCCATGCGGACCCGGCGCTGAGACGCCCCACCCCAACGCATAGTCGGATCCCGCGGTTGGATATGGCGTAAGCAGTTTCTGCTCGGTCTCATCTGCTTCCAGAAAGCCGCTGACAAAGCGCGCATGCGCTGCCAATGGCACATGTAACGTGCCAGCGGGTGCCAGCGCGGCCGGGTTATCCGCTCCGCTGCCGGTGCCCTGGCCTTTCAAACCTCCGAACAGGCCTTTTGCGTGGCCTTCAATCCCCGTCGGCGGCGGTCCGAACCCCCAACCTTCATTCTGGAGCACAAGCGTGGACAGGAACAATGTCTCGTAATTCTCGTGCCCCAGCCGCAAGGCTATCCGGTCCAGTGCTGCCCCCGCAATCATGTAACCAAGATTGGAATAGGTAAATGTTCCCGTTTCGCCGGCAGGCGGCTTTGTCAAAAAACCTCGCGCCAAAGCAGTGCGCTGAGTTTCGACAGGATCGTTGGAGCCGCGACTGGTCAGGAACCACATCATACCGGGATTGGCGGCAAGTCCGCTCCGGTGAGAAAGCAGATGCTCAATCGTCACATCGCCCCAGGCCGGATCCATCTCGTCGGCAAGGTCTGGCAACAACTCTGGCAGGGTCGCACCCCAACTCGCTTCACCCTGCTCTACGAGCCGACCGTAAAGCAGCGCGGTCAGCATCTTCGTGTTGGAGCCGATATGCCAGGCGTCACCCTGCTGGACAGCCCCCCGCTTGCCCTGCACGCGGGCTCCATCAACCGCGAGACCAAGAATGTCCCCATCGGCGTTGGCAATGACAGCCCCAAGAGCCACCAGCCCGGCATCTTCCCGAACCGTTTCGACCTTCTGTTGTAACTCCTCTGGCGATAGCGGTGCGGCCGATGATGGCAGCACCAGTACGGCAAGAACTGAGAGGGATATCGCGGCGCGGATCATGGCATCCATAGTCCAGGCGCTAGCGTCATCGGTCAAGCAGAGGCAGGCTTCTTGATATCTTCAACCAGATCAAGCGGCAGGGCAGTCGTACGCTTTGCGACCCGGATCACGATACGTGATTGCACATCCGACACGAGGGCTGAGCCTAGCAGATTGTCCCGCAGGAAATTGTCATAAGCGTGCATGTCGGTCGTGATGATGTGGATCATGTAGTCGACCGCACCTGTAACCGTCATGCATTCGATGACTTCCGGCCAAGCCTGAACCATCTGTTCGAAAGCATCGAGATTTTCCCGGCTCGGAAGCGCCAGTTTGACGCTCGCCATGACTTCGAAATTCAGCCCGAGTGAGTTATTGTCCAGCAGGGTCACCCGGCCTGTAATGAAGCCGGCCTCTTCCATGCGCTTGATACGTCGCCAACAAGGCGATGAGGACAAGCCGACCCGGTCGGCAATTTCGGCGACAGACAAGCCGGCATCATGCTGGATGATGTCCAGTATTCGCGCATCTACAGCATCTAATTCTTGGGCCAATTTTGCTCGCTCTCTTAGGTTATCCGGTAAATTTTACCCCGGAATAGCAAAATTTGCGCAAGATAGGCAAGCAATTTCACGCGGTTTGACCAATAATCTGCCTAAACCCATCAGATAGGCATGCTATGCAACACCGCGAAGTCACGCTGGACGACAAATACGAGCTTGTCGAGGGAAAAGCCTTCATGACAGGGATTCAGGCGCTTGTTCGCCTGCCACTTGATCGAAAACGCCTTGATCTGGGCATGGGCCTCAACACAGCCGGCTTCATCTCTGGATACCGCGGATCGCCGCTGGGCGGTTACGATCAACAGCTTCGCGCCGCTCAAAAATGGCTGGATTCCCATGACATCAAATTCTGGGAAGGTCTGAATGAAGACCTCGGTGCCACCGCTGTGTGGGGCAGCCAGCAGCTCGGCCTGTTCCCCGGCGCGAAATATGATGGCCTGTTCGGCGTGTGGTACGGCAAGGCCCCTGGCGTAGACCGGACGGGCGATGTGTTCAAACACGCCAACGCCGCTGGCGCCTCCGACCATGGCGGCGTACTCGCCATCATCGGCGACGACCATAATTGCAAGTCCTCCACCCTGCCCTCGCAATCAGAGTTCGCGATGGCCGATGCGGAGATCCCGGTACTGAACCCCGCCTCCATCCAGGACGTGCTGGACTACGGCATCCATGGCTGGGCCATGAGCCGCTTCTCCGGAGCATGGGCCGGACTGGTCGCTCTCGCAGACACAATGGATTCCGGCGCTGTGGTAAGCGTCGATCTTGACCGGTTCAGTTTTGTCTCTCCTGATTTCCAGCTGCCTGAAGACGGCGTTCATATGCGCCGTGGCGACAGCCCGCTCGATAAGGAGCGGCGCCTGCGTCAGGTGAAGCTGCCGGCTGCACAGGCCTATGTGCGCGCCAACAAGCTGGACAATGTCATCCTGCCTTCGCCGAAACCCCGTGTCGGTGTTGTCGTGACGGGCCAGGCTGCCCGCGACGTGTTCGAGGCGCTCGCGGCGCTCGGCCTGTCACCGCAGGATGCAGGACGCCTGGGTCTCTCCGTGTACAAAGTGGCCATGCCGTGGCCGCTTGAACCCGAAGGGATCCGGGCGTTCTGCAAAGGTCTGGAACGTGTGGTCGTGATCGAGCACAAACGCCCTCTGATCGAAGATCAGCTACGCTCGGTGCTCTACGATCTGCCGGATGGCCAACGTCCGACTGTAGAAGGCAAGCGCGATCGCGAGGGACGCCCCCTGCTCTCCGATATCGCCTCCATCTCCATCCCGGAAATGGCTGGCGCGCTGATGAAGATCCTTCCTGAAGGTTGGGATACCAGCCGCGCCAACGCCTATTTTGATCGGATTGGCCGGACTGGCGAAGCGGCGCGCATCAATGCCTCCGAAACCATTCGCACCCCGCATTATTGCTCCGGCTGCCCGCACAATTCCTCCACCGTTGTGCCGGAAGGCTCGCGCGCGCTGGCCGGGATCGGCTGTCACTATATGGCGAACTTCATGCCGGACCGCAAAACCGACATGACCAGCCAGATGGGCGGCGAAGGTATTGCCTGGGTTGGTCAGCACTGGGCGACTGAAGAAGGCCATGTCTTCGTCAATCTCGGCGACGGCACCTATTCCCATTCGGGCAGCCTCGCCATCCGCGCAGCGGTGACTTCCGACGCGAACATGACCTACAAGATTCTCTACAATGACGCTGTCGCCATGACCGGCGGCCAGACAGTCGAGTCTGGTCAGACCCCGGCCCAGATCGCGCAGCAGGTGGAAGCTGAAGGCGTGGAGACGATCGTGATCGTCACCGAAGACCCGACCCGCTATGCCAATGTGAAAGACCTGCCGCGCCGCGTGAAGATCTTTGATCGCGAAGAGCTGGACGAGGTTCAGGTGATGCTGCGCGCAACTCCGGGCGTCTCCGTCATGATCTACGATCAGATCTGCGCCACCGAAAAGCGCCGCCGGTCCAAGCGCGGCCTTCGTGCACCGGACCGTACGCGCGTCGTCATCAACACCGAAGTCTGCGAAGGCTGTGGCGACTGTTCGATCAAATCCAACTGCCTGTCAGTGGAGCCGGTCGAAACCGAACTCGGCCGCAAACGGCGCATCAACCAGTCGACCTGCAACACAGACCTCTCCTGTTTGCGCGGCTTCTGCCCGAGCTTCGTGACGATCCAGGATGGCGAACCTGCCTGGCAGGACCAGCCCCGTCCGGAATTTGACGATGCCGGCCTGCCAATGCCGGAAACCCCCAGCCTCTCTGAGCCGTGGAACGTGCTGTTCACCGGCGTCGGCGGCACAGGCGTCACCACGGTCGCCGCCGTACTGGCCATGGCCGCGCATGTGGACGGCCATGCGGCTTCCAGCCTCGACATGACCGGCCTTGCCCAGAAGGGTGGTCCGGTGCTTAGCCACATTCGCTTTGCGCGTGAGCCGGAGCTGATTTCGACCGGCAAGGTTCCGCCTGCCAGCGCCGACCTCATCATTGCTTGCGATCTCGTCGTGGCGGCGGGGGGCGACGCACTGAACCTGATGGATGTTGGCCGCACGGCGGCCTATGCAAACTCCGACGTAACGCCAACCAGTGAATTCATCCGGGACCGGTCAAAACGGTTTGAAAGCGATCTCCTCGCCGCGCGCGTGAAACGGCAGGCCCGCGACTTCGCTGCCTTCGATGCCGAGGCCCTTGCGGTCGGTTATCTGCATGATGCGATCTATACGAACATGATCATGGTCGGTTTCGCCTGGCAGAAGGGCCAGGTGCCGATCAGCCTGCGCGCGCTCTATCGCGCCATTCGCCTGAACGGCACCAAGGTGGAGGACAACATGTCCGCCTTCAATATCGGCCGGATCGCTGCGGCGAACCCGGAACGGCTCCTGCCCCAGCATGACCCACGCGGTCATATCGAAGAGAAAACGCTGGACGAGTTGATAGATGACCGGGCAGCGCGCCTCACCGCTTATCAGGATGCCGCCTATGCGGAGACCTATCGCAACATCGTCGCTCAGGTGCGCGCCGCAGAACATGGCGCTGGCCTCGGCGAGAAGCTGACCCGCGCAGCCGCCACCTATGCCTACAAGGTCATGGCCTACAAGGACGAGTATGAAGTGGCCCGTCTCTACACGGATGGGAAATTCGCTGAATACATTGCCAGCCAGTTCAAGGGCGGCAAACTCCGCCTGATGCTGGCCCCGCCCATTCTGTCAAAGACGGATGCAAACGGGCACGCCAAGAAGAAGCATTTTGGCCCGTGGATGTTCCAGGTCTTCAAGCTGATGGCGAAGTTCAAGGGCCTGCGCGGCACGAAGTTTGACCTGTTCGGCTACACGGCCGAGCGCCGGATGGAACGCCAGCTGCGTGACGATTATCTCGCTGGCCTTTCCCGCATCGCGCAGGAACTGACCGCGAAGAATCATGAACTCGCCGTGGCGCTCGCCGAAATCCCAGACGATATTCGCGGCTATGGCCATGTGAAGGAAGCTGCCGCCGAAGTCGCCAAGGCGAAAGAGGCAGACCTCTGGGCTGGCTGGCCGGATGGCACGCTGCCCAAGGCAAAGACCACGCTGATCGCGGCGGCGGAGTAGGCCCCTACTCTGCCGGCTCGACCTGCACGTCGATAATGGTGCCCTTCTTGCCGATTTTTTCGAGCGTCTTCTCGATATCGTCGGACTCGACGGTGCGCGTATAGGTCTTGGTGCCGCCGCCAAATTTCTTGACTTTCACCTTCAGCTTGACGTCCTCCTCTGGGCCGTCCAGCGCATCTCCGGTGACGTGCACGACCCCAGAGCCGACCGCATAGGCGCCCTTCGCGGTGCCCTCGACCACGTCGCCCGCCACGCTGACGGGCACGGTCACGATCTTGGTGGCAAGGCAGGCGGGCAGCGTGGCAAGCATGCCGGCGATCAGGATTAGGCGAATGGCAGGCATGGCAAAGGCTCCTCTGGCTCTGGCCAGACTAGAGCAGATGAATGTTTAAGCCATGTTACGAAA
>NZ_DEXB01000039.1:14953-15358 GCF_002366485.1 Hyphomonas sp. UBA3195 | reverse complement strand
CCGACCGAGAAGGTCAGCGTCTGCAGGTTTTCCGAGGTCGGCTCACCGTCAAACGCCTTGAGGCGCGCGGAGAGGTCTTCCATCGCCGCGCGTTCCTTGTCCGTCGGCGCACGATAGGTCTTCTGCGGCAGGACGAAGTCCTGATAATAGCTCATCGCATAGCCGGCGAGTTCATCGAGCAACCGGTTCTTCTCGGGTGAGGCGTCCGGCGCATATTGCGAGATGAAGCCCCAGAGCTGGCTCTTGTCTTCCGGGTTTGCCACCGCGACGAGGTTCAGCAGNNGCCGCGAAGCTGCCGAAGCGCGGGCCCTGGCTCTGGCCGAGCAGGACTTCATATAGCGCCTGGAACCATTCGCGCAGATTCTCGAACTCATGCTCCTTGCCGACCGAGAAGGTCAGCGTCTG
>NZ_DEXB01000039.1:5202-14634 GCF_002366485.1 Hyphomonas sp. UBA3195 | reverse complement strand
GCCACCGCGACGAGGTTCAGCAGCAGCGCAAAGCTGACCGGCGTGGTCTCGGCGGGCGGGTTGCCGGAATGGATGTGCCAGACCGGATTTTCCAATTGGCGCGCAGGCTCCTCGCTTGGATACTTCTCAAGGAAGGTCAGGTATTCGTCCACGGCCTTCGGGATGACATCGAAGTAGAGCTTCTTCGCCACGCGTGGCTTCTGGAACTGGAACAGGCCGAGGCTCTCATCCGGCGCATATTTCAACCAGTCCTCGACCGAGATGCCATTGCCCTTGGTCTTGGAGATCTTCTCGCCTTTTTCGTCGAGGAACATCTCATAGACATATTGCTCCGGCGGGCGCTTGCCCAGGATGCGCGTGATCTTGGAATAGATCGGCGCATTCGCCTGATGGTCCTTGCCGAACATTTCAAAGTCCACGCCGAGCGCGGCCCAGCGCATACCGAAATCGGGCTTCCACTGCATCTTTACATGACCGCCGGTCACCGGCAGCGTGAATTCCTTGCCGGACGCATCCTCGAACGTCACGGTCCCCTTCTCTCCGTCTACGGCCTTCATCGGCACATAGAGCACTTCGCCCGTGTCCGGATGGATCGGCAGGAACGGGCTGTAGGTCGCCTGACGCTCCTCGCCCAGCGTGGGCAGCATCACATCCATGATGTCCTGATATCTCCGCGCAGCCTCCAGCAGCATGGCGTCGAACCGGCCGGACTTGTAACATTCCGTCGCCGACAGGAATTCATACTCGAATCCGAACTGGTCGAGGAAGGCACAGAGCCGCGCATTCATGTGCGCGCCATAGGAATCATGCGTGCCGAACGGGTCCGGCACAGCCGTCAGCGGCTGTTGCAGGTATGGCTCCAGCTTTTCCGGGTTCGGCACGGTCGGGGGCACTTTGCGCATCCCGTCCATGTCATCGGACACACAGATCAGGCGCGTTGTGTACTTGCCGCCGGTCAGCGCCTCAAACGCATGGCGCACCATCGTCGTGCGCACGACTTCGCCAAACGTGCCGATATGCGGCAGGCCGGACGGGCCATAACCGGTCTCGAAGGTCACAGGGTCGCCAGCCTCACGCTGGCCGGCCTTGATCTGCTGCTCCACGCGCTGTTCCAGCTTGCGGGCAAGCTCGAACGGCCAGGCCTTAGCGGAATGGGCGAGCGTGGAGAGATCGGTCATCGGGAATGTCAGTCATGCTTGAGTGAAAACAGGTCCGCCGGACCTAGAGGCCACAGGGGGCGCGGTCAAGCTGTGGGAAGCGTGGCAGATGATCGATTCTGCAACAAATGCTCGGAACCCATAGAGCGGGTTTATGTTACAAACGCGCCAAGTCGCGGAGGGGCACGTGATTAGGGGCTAATCTTCCTCGTCTTCGCCAACTTCTTTGTATGTTGCCACGCGAGCGCTATCCCTTTGCATGAGCGGCATTCCTTCAAATGGAACGTACCCCTTGAAGACAAATTCCGTCAGGTACCGCTTTCTAAAGACAGTTGAATATTCCACTCTTCCGGAGATCACAATCCAATGAGAAGCCAACATATTGAGCTTTTTTTCGTGGATATACTCTTCGGTAATTTGCGGCAGAACGAAGGGCACGGGAACACCGTCACTGTCAGGCGGAAGGTCAACGACATCCCGATCGTACATTCTATCATTCACGATGTCGGTTTCGCTGGACCAGTCCTTTTGAAGCGCACTAAATCCTTGGGAATAAAACCGACAATGCGTCGAAATCTTGACTCGCCTCGCCGGGGTATTTCCTGTGTTGGTAACAAAAAGTACGGCTTCCGTATGCAAATGGGTGTCACCTGCACCGATTTCGCGGATGGTGATCTTTGCGATGTTGACATACGCTTTGGTCTGATTTTCTCCGATTTCGCGTGTAGCAACGGTTGCCCTTCGCGTCGCCACTAGAGTGCCGAAGACCAGATATATACCAATAGCGGAGAGAAAAATTCCGGCTATAGCGACAACCCCCATAATGAGAGTCCATCTGGCCATTTGCCTTTGAGCTTTAAGGTCCTGGTCTTCTGCCCACTGACGGCGCTGAGCTGCATCTTCTCTGTCTGGTGCACACGGAGATTCGTAGAAAGCAGCTCCCCTACATTTATTGGGAGCGGCTGTTCGGGCTTTGCCCGTGGAGGTATTATAGTTGAACTGTCCGTGGCTGTTAAAGCTGGTCACTCGACCAACTACGCCAGCTAGAGCCAACATCAAAAAGACAGCAATCAGACTTCCAGTGATAGGATGGAACACCCTATCGCGGTCAACCACGGCAGCATGAAAGCCACGCTGAACTTCCCCCCGCTGAGCTTCTTGCTACTGTTCGCCACTTTCTCCTCAACATTTAAACCTCCAGATTTTCAACTAGCTGACTATACGCGATTCCCTTGAGTTTAAATTGGGCAATTAGATTGCTTGCCACCTTAGCTGATGTGCAGGCTGCAAGCGGTCAGTTTGAGCGTGCCAATCTCAAGCGGCCATAGGTTAGCTGCTGCGTTAGAAGATGCTAGTCGCATTGTCCAATACGAGTAAAAAATATTTGACATGTCAAAAATCTTTGACCATATGGGTCATGTAAGAAATTTTTGACATGGAGACATCAAATGTCCTTTCACGAAAAATCGGCCTGGATCATGGGCCTGCTGCTCTCGCTCACCGGGCTCTGGTACATCAATGAGGTCTGGAGCCGGTCAGAGGCGCTGGGCGAGACCATTGGCCCCAACATCGTGCTGATCGCCGTGGCAACCACCATGCTGATCTTCGGCGCCATCATCAGCCACATCATCATCGCGGCCAGCAGCCCGGAAGAGGCCAGCGACGCAGAGGATGAGCGCGACCAGCAGGTGCTGCGCCGCGCGGGCAACATTGCCGGCTATGTGCTGGGCTTCGGCATCTTTGCGGGCCTCTGGCACTATTACTTCCTCGCCGATGGCAACATGCTGTTCCACATTGCGGTGGCCAGCCTGATCGCCTCGCAAGTGGCCGAATATGCCCTCACCATCCTGTTCTATCGCCGGGGCGTGTAAGCATGGCCAAACGCCTCCCTATCCTGAACCGTGTGAAGGCCCTGCGAGAGGCCCATGACGGGATGAGCCAGGCGGCCCTGGCCAAAGAGATCGGCGTGACGCGGCAAACCGTGATCGCCATCGAACAGGGCCGCTACTCCCCCTCCCTCGAAAGCGCCTTCCGCATCGCGCGGGTCTTCGGCGTCGGCCTCGATGACGTGTTCCAGTGGGATGAGACCGCCGAGGCATGACGCTCATATTCGAATGGACCGGCGGCGCCCCCGTCCGGGCCATTCCGCATCTGCAACAAAGCGCAAAAACCGGATTGACAATCATTCGCATAGTCGTGCAAATGGTTCTCATGATCATCTGTGTCTGCAACCGCATCAACTGCAAGAGCGTCCGGACTGCCGTCGACGCCGGGGCCCGCAGCCCTAAAGCCGTGCAGGCGCATCACGGGTGCAAGTTCCAGTGCGGAAAATGCAGCTGCTCCATCGGCGAAATCATCTCCGAAGAAATGGACCAGCGCCCGGCCGCGCCAGCGCTCGTCGCCGCCGAATAGGCGCCCACCCCCTGAAATTGCAGGCCTTTGCGCGGTCAGCCGCGATACACACCCGATTCAAACCGTTCTCAGGCGCCGCTGCAATTGTGTCGCACTTTCATATGCAATTGTTTTTATTGGATTTTTTGTTGATCCCATGACACAATCACCCTAGGTGCTGGCCCATACAAAATCCACAAAGCAGGAGCTCCCCATGAAAGGCGACCCGAAGGTCATCGAATTTCTGAACAAGTGTCTCAAGAACGAGCTGACGGCGATCAACCAGTATTTCCTGCATTCGCGCATGCTGCACGATTGGGGCGTCAGCAAGCTGGGCGATTATGAATACAAGGAATCCATCGAAGAGATGGAGCATGCCGATTGGCTGATCGAGCGCATCCTGTTCCTCGGCGGCCTGCCGAATCTCCAGGACCTCGGAAAGCTGCGTATCGGGGAATCAGTCTTCGAAATCCTCGAATGCGACCTGAAACTGGAAAACGACGCGATTCCGTTGCTCAAGGACGCGATGGAATATGCTGAGAGCGTCCGCGACTATGGCAGCCGCGACCTGTTCGGAAAGATCCTCAACAATGAGGAAGAGCATGTGGATTATCTTGAAACGCAGTTCGACCTGATCGAACGCATCGGAATCGAGCGGTATACAATGCTCCAGTCCGAAGCGAACGGCTCAAAGGCCCAGGACTAAACGGCTCAGGCGCTGCTCTCTTCGGGGGCAGCGCCGGCTTGCGCTTCGGCCGCCTCGACGCGGTCCTGAAGCTTCTGCAACTGACGCTCGCGCAGCTCGTCCGAAAAGGCACTGGCGAACACGCCTGCCGGCAGTGCGACCACGCCGATCCCCGCAATAGCAATTACAGACGCCGCAATCCGCCCCAGCGTGGTGACCGGATAGATGTCGCCATAGCCAACCGTGGTCAGCGTCGCGATGGACCACCAGATGGCGCGCGGGATGGAGCCAAACTCCTCACGCCCCTGCCCCACACCTTCGATGAAATAGAGCAGCACCGCCGCCACATAGACGAGCGCCAGCGCCATGGCGAGCGTGGTGAGAAGCTGCGTTCCCGCCCGCTTCATCGCTGCGCCCAGCACATCAAAAGCCGGTACGAAGCGCGCAATCTTGATCAGTCGGAACAGGCGGAAGACGCGCAGCGCGATCAGCGGAATGCCCCCGCCAACCACCATCACGATCAGTTCCGGCAGAAAGGCCAGCAGGTCTGCGATGGAATAAAAGCGCGTAATGTAGCGAAGACGACCAACAAAGCCCGCATATTCCGGCCTGAGACCCGCAATGACGACGCGCAGGACATATTCGACGGCAAAGATGATGACGACCGCAACATTGAACCAGTCAAATACCATCTTCCATTCGGGAATGGCCAACAGGGTCGGCTCGGTCTCGAGCGCCAGGAACAGGAAACTCGCCAGAACGAGGCTGATAATGATCCAGTTGGTAACCGAAATGCCGGACTTGCGGGCTTCGGGCACCAGCTCATTATGCAACCAGCGATACAGCCCCATGCGAGTCCCCCTAAGAACGGTTCTTGTTGCCTAGCCTCTTAGCACGCCGCCTGTGCCCTTGGCGACAGAGGCTACCACCTTGTCCATCAGGGCCTGGATGTCTTCATCTTTCATCTTTTCCAGCGGCTGGACCGTCATTTCAAAGGCGACCGATTTCTGCCCTTCGGGCACACCGGTGCCCTCATAAACATCGAACACGTCCACTTTCGAGATCAGCTTCTTGTCGGCGCCTTGGGCATGGCGCACCAGATCTGCAGACGGGACAGACTGATCGACCACAAAGGCGAGGTCACGGCGGATCGGCGTCAACTCGGCACGTTCGAAGACTGGCTTGGTCTTGGTGTTCTTTGCCTTCATCTGCGGCAGCGCATTGAGGTTCAGTTCGAAGCCAAACATCGGCCCATCGACACCCATCTGTTTCAGAACGCCCGGATGCAGCTGGCCGAAATGCGCCACCGTCACTTTCGGGCCGAGCTTCAGGCTGGCCGCCTGCCCCGGATGCCAGTGCGGTTGAGCGGGCGCGGCGACCTGAAAGCGCTCGCCCGGCTGGCCGAGCGCATCAAGCACAGCAAACAGGTCAGCTTTCGCGTCGAAGGAATCATATGGTTCAGGTGCACCCTGCCAGTGCCGCTCATTGAACGGACGCACAAGCGCCGCCACGACGCTGCGCTGGTCTTTCGGGCCATCGCCCAGATAGATTGGCCCAGCCTCGAACAGGCGAACGCCGCGCTCGCCATGATTGGCGGCGCGCTGGGCGGCCTTGGCCAGATTTCCGAGCACGGATGGGCGCATATAGTCCAGTTCGCTTGCCACCGGATTGGCAACCGTCAGCGCGTCATTGATCTTGCCGAACAGCGCCGCGTCAGCTTTCGCCATGAAGCTCCAGCTGACAGTTTCCAGGAAACCCCGTGACGCCATCACCCGGCGGGCCGCGCGCACGCGGGCCTGCATCGGGGTGGTAATCGCTTTCACGCCGCCCTGGGGCGCTGGCAGGGACGCGGTTGGGAGCTGGTCAAACCCAACCAGGCGCGCAACTTCTTCCACGATGTCGGCCGACTGTTCCATGTCAAAGCGGAAGGTCGGCGGGCGAAGATACCAGGCATCACCCGCATCCTCGATATTGAACTCAAGGTCTTTCAGCATGCGGCGCATGTCAGCGGGCTTGACGGTAAGCCCCGTCAGGCGTTCCACATCGGCCGGATAGAAAGTCACCTTGTTCGGATTGACCGGCGCTTCGCCCGCAACCTTCGGCTTGGAGACGACCCCGCCGCCATATTCCACGATCAAGGCGATGGCGAGGTTCAACCCGTCCAGGCAGCTGTGCGGATCGACACCGCGCTCGAAGCGATAGCGCGCATCGGAATGGATGCCAGTTGCGCGGCCTGTGCGGGCCGTGCGTAGCGGGTCGAACCAGGCGCTTTCAAGGAACACGTCCACGGTCTCGTCAGAGACTGCCGTGGATTGTCCGCCCATCACCCCCCCCAGGCCGATGACGCCGCTGTCATCGGTGATGACGCACATCTCTTCGCCGACCTTGTAGGTCTTGCCGTCCAGCGCCTCCAGCACCTCGCCCTTGCGGCCAAGACGTGCCACGACCGGGCCGGACAGTTTGGACGCGTCATAGGCATGCAACGGACGAGCCCGGTCAAGCGAGATGTAATTCGTCACATCCACCAGCAGGGATTTCGGCTGGATGCCGACGGCCTTCAGGCGCTGCTGCATCCACTCAGGCGACGGACCATTCGTCACGCCGACAATTACGGCTCCGGCGAACACCGGACAAGCCTCGGGCGCGTCCAGCCGGATCTCGACGGGGCATTCCTTGGTGCCAACGACCTTCTTGACGTCCGCGTGCAGGAAGCGCCCTGCCCCGGCCGCGGCCAGGTCACGGGCGATGCCCTGCACGCCCAACCAATCCGGCCTGTTCGGCGTCACTTCGAAGTCAATGACCGGATCGTCCAGGCCAAGAGCGTCGGCTGCTGGCGTGCCGAGTGGAATGGCGTCCTCCAGATCGGCGATGCCGTCATGGTCCTCACCCGCTTCGATTTCCTTGGTGGAGCACATCATGCCATGGCTTTCGATACCGCGAATCTTGCGCGGTTTCTTGTCGAGCGCGAAGTCCAGGCCCGGAATGAACGTGCCCAGCGGCGCATAGATTGCGGTCATGCCCGCGCGGGCATTTGGCGCGCCACAGACGATCTGCTTCTCGCCATCTACCGTATCGACCGTACAGACGCGCAGCTTGTCCGCATCCGGATGAGGCTCAGCCGCCTTGACCTTGCAGACCGTAAACGCCGCCAGCTTCTCGCGCGGGTCCACAACCTCCTCCACCTCGAGGCCGGCCTGCAGCATGAGGGCCAGAATATCGTCCAGCGTCGCCTTGGTGGCGAGGTGGTCGTTCAGCCAGGACAGGGTGAATTTCATTGTCTATTCCACTTCCGAAATCGTTTCGGTGCCTGAAGCGCGCGGCGCGTTTGCCACTGCTTCAAAAAGGTCTACCTCACTGCGTTCGCAGCGTTTAACGCGTTCCGCGCGGCCCATCGTGCGCCCCATACCCAGGCCCCGGGTTATCCAGCATCTATCGAAAACCGAGCAGTAGCAGATCTCGGCGTCCAGCTGGCTCCACTCTGCGGCAACGGCGTCAAGTTGATCGCCCGAAATATCGTCACGAGACCAGTCGACCCTGAGCGGCTCCACGTTGGAACCTGGTGCTATGGCCCGGCCGATGAGGCTCGTCCAGGAAAGGTCATAACCGGACGGGAAACGGCCAACATAAAGGTTGAGGCTCGCGACCGGCTCACCATTCCTGAGCATGCGGACCTGCTCGATCAGGGCTGGACCGACGCCGCTATTGGAAACACGAATACCCATAGAGGCTGTGTCGACACTCGTTGAAACAAACCCGTCGATCTGGATCACGGGATAGACAGCACCATGCTGCTGCGCGCGCATGACCCGGCCCTGGTCCCAGGCGATGAAGACGGCAATTGCACTGGTCAGCACCGCGCAGATCGCAATCAGCATTTCCACTTTATTGCCGGTACCCATGCCCCCTGCTCCCTAGCTCAAGCCGCCACTGACGGACGGTGTCGACCAGGGCGCGAAGCCGTAATGGCGAGTCCATTGCGGGTCGGCTTCGAAGTATGGGCGAAGGTCCGGCATGCCATATTTCAGCATGGCGAGGCGGTCGACGCCCATACCGAAGGCGAAGCCCTGATATTCGTTCGGGTCAATCCCGCAATTGCGCAGCACATTCGGATGCACCATGCCACTGCCGAGAATCTCCATCCAGCTGTCGCCCGCGCCGATCTCGATCGTCTCGCCCTTGCGGGTATATTTGACGTCCATTTCTGCCGACGGCTCAGTGAACGGGAAGAAGTGCGGACGGAAACGCGCCTCGACATCATCCACTTCGAAGAACGCCTTCACGAAATCGATCAGGCAGCCTTTGAGGTGGCCCATATGAATGTTCTTCTCGATGACGAGGCCTTCGACCTGATGGAACATCGGCGTGTGCGTCGCGTCCCAATCATTCCGGTAGACCCGGCCCGGCACGAGAATGCGGATCGGTGGCTTCTGGCTCATCATGGTGCGGATTTGCACGGGAGATGTGTGCGTGCGCAGCACTTTCGGCGCATCGCCTTCCAGCGCATGCATGAAGAAGGTGTCGTGCGTCTCGCGCGCCGGATGGCCTTCGGGGAAGTTCAGCGCGGTGAAATTGTGCCAGTCGTCTTCAATGTCCGGGCCTTCGGCCACCGTGAAGCCCATGTCGCCGAAGACGGCGGCGACTTCTTCGAACACCTGCATGACCGGATGCAACGCGCCGGCCTTCGGGCCCGGTGCCGCTGGTAGGGACAGGTCAACCGTTTCGCTGGCCAACTGAGCCTTCAGCGCGGCCGCTTCCAGCGCCTCCTTGCGGGCGCGGACGGCGGCATCGACGCGATTCTTCAGCGCATTCAGCTTCGGGCCATTTTCCTTGCGCTCCTCCGGGCTCATCTTGCCCAGCGAACTCATCAGGCCGGACACGCGGCCCTTCTTGCCCAGTTCGGCCACGCGTACATCGTCCAGCGATGCCAGGTCGCCTGCCGCTTCAATCGCCGCAAGGGCCTCTTTTTCAATCGTACTGATATCGGACACGGGGGTCGCTTCCCTTTGCTGTTCCAGCGGGCTTTTTAGGCGCTTCGCGCCGGCATGCAAACGCCCTTAAAGAAAAAGCCCGGCTTTGAGGGCCGGGCTTTGTCACTTGTGCCTTGCGGGCAGGTTAAGCGAGGGCAGCCTTGGCCTGTTTGACCAGGGCGCCAAATGCTTCCGGCTCGCGGATGGCGATGTCGGACATGACCTTGCGGTC